>DATNGX010000276.1:0-2963 GCA_035605755.1 Candidatus Krumholzibacteriia bacterium | reverse complement strand
CGCGAGGGCATGAATAGCAACGACGCGGTGGAGCGGCTCGTGCGTCCCAAAACGGGCCGGCGCATGCCGAAGGTGCTGACGCTGGCGCAGGTGGAATCGCTGTTGGAAGCTCCCGAGGCGGGAACGCCGCTCGGCCTTCGGGACCGCGCCATGCTGGAGCTCGCGTACGGGGCCGGCCTGCGCGTGAGCGAGCTGTGCGGGCTCAAGGTCGATCAGCTCTCGCTCGAGCAGGACATTGTTTACATCACGGGAAAGGGCGGCAAGCAGAGAGTCGTTCCGTTCGGACGAGCGGCGGCTCGAGCGCTGTCCGCGTACCTGGATCACGGCAGACCGTTTCTCCTCAATGGACGGCTATCACCGTCTGTCTTTGTGAACGCGCGCGGCACCGGCATCTCACGCGTCGGCTTTTTCAAACGTCTCAAGGCGCACGCCGTCGCCGCGGGCATCACGCGCACGGTGAGCCCGCACGTGCTGCGGCACTCGTTCGCGACGCATCTCCTGCAGGGCGGCGCCGACCTGCGTCTGGTGCAGGAGCTCCTGGGGCACGCCGACATTGCCACCACGCAGGTTTATACGCACGTGGATACGAAGCACATCCTGGAAGCACATCGCGCCTTTCATCCGCGCGGGAAATAACGTCGCGAAGAATCTGAAGTCACTCCCAAGGGTGACCGAGCGATTGCTTGACGCCTCAGGAACTGCCGCATAGAATGCGGCTAAATGCCGTGTCACGTCGCGGCTTGGAGCCTATTTGACCCCCTCTAAAAAGATTATCCTGAGCGGCAACCGGCCCACGGGACGCCTGCACCTGGGCAACTACACCGGCGCTCTGGAAAACTGGGTGGTGCTCCAGAAAGACTACCTCTGCTACTTCATGGTGGCGGACTGGCACGTGCTGACGACGGATTATGAGCACACGGCGCTGATTCCGGAGAACACGCGCGAGATGGTGCTGGATTGGGTCAGTGCGGGACTGGACCCGGCGACGTCGACGATCTTCGTGCAGTCGCACGTGAAGGAGCATGCGGAACTGTTTCTGCTGCTCGCGATGCTTGTGAGCACGCCGCGCCTGGAGCGCAATCCGACGCTCAAAGAGCAGGTGCGCGACCTCGGAATGGATCAGGGCGAAGAGGGAATCGCATTCGGACACCTCGGGTATCCGGTGCTGCAGGCGGCCGATATTCTCATGTACCGGGCGCACGCCGTGCCGGTCGGCGAAGACCAGCTGCCGCACATCGAGATCACGCGCGAGCTGGTGCGCAAGTTCAACCGTCTCTACGGCGAAGTATTTCCGGAACCGGAAGGACTGCTCACGAAGTTCGGACGTTTTCCCGGCCTCGACGGCCGGCGCATGAGCAAGTCGCTGGGCAACACCATCGACATCGCGGATTCGCCGGAAGAGATCGACAGGAAGATCAGGACCGCGTTCACGGATCCCGAGCGCAAGCGCCGCAACGATCCGGGGCGTCCCGAAGTTTGTTTGATTTACACGTACTGGCAGAAATTTGGAACGCCCGAAGAAGCAAGGCTTACGTACGAGGAGTGCACAACGGCGAAGCGTGGCTGCGTGGATTGCAAGCGCGGGGCTGGCGCGGCTATCGCCGCGCATCTTGCCCCCCTGCGCGAAAAGCGCGCGGCGCTCGAGGCCAGACCCGGCGCCGTTGAAGCCATCATTGAAGATGGAGATGAGCGCGCGCGCCACGCGGCGCAGGAGACCATGAAGATGGTCAGGGAGCACATGCACATTGGCTGACATGCGTCCGGCACACTTTCAGTTCACGGCGGATCTGGAGGGGATTCGTGCGCCGCTCGGCGTGATCCTCTATCTCATCCGTCGCGACAATCTCGATATCTACGACATCCCCATCGCCAAGATCACCCGGGAGTACCTCGAGTATCTGAACGCGATGGAGGGCATGCAGATCGAGCTCGCCGGTGATTTCTTCGTGCTGGCCGCGACGCTCATGCGCATCAAGGTGCAGATGCTGCTGCGCAAGGACGACGACACCGACGAGGATCCGCGCCAGGAGCTGGTGCGCTCGCTGCTCGAGTACAAGAAAATGGTGGAAGCGGCGAAGGGTCTGCGCGAGATGGAAGAGCATCGCCAGCACATCTTCCTGCGCCCGGCCGGCCTCGAGGACAAGAGCCAGATGGTGGAGCCCGAGCTCGATCTGAGTCTCTACCACCTGATGAAGGCGTTCCAGGAAGTGATTACGCAGTTCGAAGGCGCGCCCGTGCGCGAAGTCGAGCTGGAATCGTTCACCATCGAAGAGAAGATCGACGTCGTGCGCACGTCGCTGGGTGCGCGCGAGCCCATGCTGTTCACCGACCTCTTCTCCGGGAGCCGGAGCCGCCTCGAGCTCATCGTGACATTGATGGCGGTGCTGGAGCTTCTCAAGCACGGACAGGCGCGCGTCGAACAGGAAGCGTCGTTCGGTCCCATCTGGATTTACCGCGGCACCAACTTCGGCCGCGACATGGGCACCATCGACTGGGAAGGCGAGATCGGCGTTCCGCCCGAGATGAGTGCGCCGTTTGTCGACCAGAACGACGACGACGATCTGTCCATGCACGCGCCCGAAACCCACGCATTGCACGAATCAACCGACGCCGACGACGGCGCACTGGACGAACATGGAGAATCCGAACCTCGATAACATCGTACTCGCGCTCCTGTTCGCGTCTGACGAGGCGCTCTCGGCGCGCAAGATCGCGGCGCTCGTCGAAGACGTCACCGCGGCCGACGTGAAGCAGGCCATCGAGACCTGGAACGCGCGCGCCAACGCGGAGGCGTGGAGCATCGGCATCGAACAGGTGGCGGGCGGCTACCGGCTCGCCACGCGCCCCGACTACGCCCCGTACGTTTCGCGTCTGTACGCCGGCCGGCGCAAATTCCGGCTCTCGCGCGCGGGTCTGGAAACCCTCGCCATCATCGCGTACAAGCAACCGATCACACGCGCCGA
>DATNGX010000275.1:0-7319 GCA_035605755.1 Candidatus Krumholzibacteriia bacterium | reverse complement strand
AGTTTCTCGATGGCGCGATCGACGGAAATGTACATGTCTTCCGATTCCTGCACGGTCACGAAATCCTTGCCGTTGACGTGGAGCGTAATTTCCACGCGCTGGCGATATTTTTCCAGCGAAAAGATCAGGTGCGCGTTCACGATGTGATCGAAGTACTTCTTGAGATGCTCGACTTTGCCCTCCGCGTAGTCCTTCAGGGAGGGAGCCAGATCGTAGTGTCTCGCGGTCGTGGTGATGTTCATGACGACCCCTTTCTAATGGTTACATCGTGGATATGTGAGCGGAATTTCGGCGCCAGGAAGGAGGGCGTCACGCGATAGCCGGAAAAAGTGGCGGTGAGAAGAGTCATTCTCGCACCCACTGTCAATATAGTCCCCCGGCGGGCCGGAGCAAGCCCCGCCCTTGGCCAAACGACTGCTAATACGTCTTCCGCATCCGGGCCGGCAGTATGTTCAACTGTTCCCGGTATTTCGCGACCGTGCGCCGGGCAATATTGAGCCCGTCCTTCTTGAGCATATCGGCGATCTTCTGATCGGAAAGCGGGGCTTTCTCCCCCTCGGCCTCGATGATGCGCCGGATCTTGTCCTTGGCGCTCTTGGCCGACACTTCGCCGCCGTCCTGCGTCCCCAGGCTCGACGAGAAGAAGAACTTGAGCTCGAACACGCCGCGCGGCGTCTGCACGTACTTGTTGGTGGTGACGCGGCTCACAGTGGACTCGTGCATGTTGATCTCGCTTGCCACCTGCTGCAGCGTGAGCGGCTTCAGGAACGCGGTTCCCTTGTCGAAGAAATCGCGCTGCTTGCGCACGATGCACTCCATCACCTTGACCATGGTGCGGCGACGCTGCTCGATGGTCTGGATGAGCCACTTGGCACTCTTCAGGCGCGCGTTGATGAACTCCTTGGCCTCGCTGTCGCCGTCGCGCACCTCGCGCATCAATTCGTCGTGGTAGTGCTGGGAGACGCGCAGGCGCGGGATGTTGCGGTCGTTGAGATAGACCACGTACTTGCCATCCACGGTATCCACGACCAGATCGGGGATGACGTAGCGCGGGTCCTCGGCCACCACTTCGAGACCCGGCTTGGGGTCGAGGGTGGAGATGAGCTTGCACTGCTCCTGGACTTCCTGAATGGTGAGGCGCAGCTTGCGGCCGATCTCGACATATTTCTTCTGTTTGAACTCGTCGAAGTGGTCGCGCACGATGAGCGCGGCCGGTGAATCCTCGAGTCCGCGGTGGCGCAGCTGGAGCAGGAGGCACTCCTGCAGATTGCGCGCACCCACGCCGGCCGGGTCGAAGGACTGGATGATCTCGAGCACGCGGTCGACCTGTTCGACGGGGGCGCCGATGGTATTGGCGGCCTCCTGGATGTCGCAGGTGAGGTAGCCGCCCCCGTCCAGCGACCCGATCAGATAGTCGCCGATCGCGAGCAGCACGGGATCATCGGTGATCATGCGCAGCTGGCCGGTCAGCGTGTCTGTGAACGACTGCTTGGCCACCGGCACCTTCTCGAAAAACTCTTCCTTGTGTTCTTCTTCGGCGGACGAATTGCCCAGGTCGAATCCGTCATTGAAGTATTCGTCCCAGTCGACGGTCTGCGCACCCGCCTCGCCCTCCGCGGGCTTGGTTTCGCGGTCTTCTTCCTCGCCCGGCTCGATCGCGGTCTCGGTGGGCGTGGACTCGGTGGCGGGGCCGTCCACCTCGGCGGCCGTCTCGCCCGATTCTTCGGCGTCCTCGACGGTCTCCTCGAAATCCTCGACTTCTTCGAGCAACGGATTCTCCATGATCTCCTGCTTGAGCATCTGCTGGAGCTCGATGGCAGGCATCTGGAGAAGCTTCAGCGCCTGCTGAAGCTTCGGCGTCATGACGAGCTGCTGTCGCTGCCGTAGATGGAGTCCAATCTTCATTTCCATAGAACGCGTTGCTCCGATTTAGTTGGTTTAGAGCCTGAACGAACTGCCCAGATAGATCTCGCGAACTTCGGCGTCGGCCGCCAGCTCGGCCGCCGTGCCCGCGCGCTTGATGGCGCCCTCGTACATGATGTACGCACGGTCGGTGATGCTCAGCGTGTCGCGCACGTTGTGGTCCGTGATCAAGATTCCCAATCCCCGTTCCTTGAGCTTGCCGACGATCATCTGCAGATCCTGCACCGCGAGCGGATCGATACCCGCGAACGGCTCGTCCAGCAGCATGAACTTGGGCTGCGTCACCAGCGCGCGTGTAATCTCGACGCGGCGCCGCTCTCCGCCGGAGAGCTGGTAGCCCATGCTCTTTCGAATGTGACCGATGTCGAGCTGCCCCAGCAGGCTGTCGAGCACCTGTTTGCGCTCCGAGCGCTTGTACGACATGGTCTCGATCACGGCCATCAGGTTGTCCTCGACGCTCATGCCGCGAAAGATCGACGGCTCCTGCGGCAGATATCCGATGCCCATGCGTGCGCGCTTGTACATCGGCATGTGCGTGATCTCGGACGCGTCGAGACGGATGGCGCCTTCGTTGGCGCGCACCATGCCCACGATCATATAGAACGTCGTGGTCTTGCCGGCGCCGTTCGGACCCAGAAGCCCGACCACTTCGCCGCCGTTGACGTGGATGCTCACGTCGTTCACCACGCGGCGGCGGCCGTAGTACTTGTGCAGGCCCTCGGCGGTGAGCCGCGACTGTGATGTCGCAACCGGTTCCATCTCGGCCAGCCCGCTAGTTGTTGCCGTCGAGTTTGCCATCTTCTTCCACAATTCGTGCGCGCATGTTGCGCTTGATGTCGACGGAATCGAGCGTGTGATCCGCTTCCATTCCGATTCCGGTGATGACATCGCGCCCGCGCGTCAGTTTTACGTGACTGTCGCTCACGATCTTGTCCTTCTCGTTCAGATAGCGCAGGCTGTCCGTCTCCAGGATCTCGCCTTTGGTCGACGTCGCCACCACGTTGCCGTAAGCGAGCATGTCGTGCGATATCGTCGAGTATTCGCCGTTTGTGGCCGTGAGCGTCGTCTGCAAATTTCCCATTTCGTCGAAGAACTCGATCGTCGGATGCTCGAGCAGGAAGACGTTGCGCGCCTGGTAGCGCGTCGCGCGCGGCGCGGCCAGCTTCCACTGCACGCGTCCGCTGTCGGTTTCCTGCGTGACGAACTCGGCGATGGTTTCGTCGGGCGCGCCGCTGTTCGTCACCTGCACGGTTTTCGGCTTTTTCTCGCTGCAGGCCAGCGCGAGCGCCGCGATAATCGCGAGCCACGCGTCAACTCGCCGCATACGCCTCCACCCGGTTCGTCGCTTCCGGTTCGCGCCAGCGCCTGTGAAACCAGACCCACTGCGCGGGATCGAGCCGGATCAGATCCTCGACCGCCTGCGATGCCCGGGCGGTGATGCGCTGCACATCTGCTTCGCGCGCTCCGGTGTTCTCTACCGGAACTTCGGGCAGCACGCGCACCACGTGTTTGCCACTGCGCTCCAGAAAAATCGCCATCGGCACGATGGCGGCGCCGGTTGCCAGCGCCAGTTTCGCGACGGCGGTCGGTGTATGCGCCGGCCGTCCGAAAAACGGAACCCAGGCTCCTGCCACGCGCGTGTGCTGGTCGATCAGTATGCCCAGTATCTCACCGCGCGCCAGCACGTCAAACATCGGACGTGGGTGATCGTCGCGATCGAGCGACGTGACACCGAATCCCTGTCTCGCCGCGAGGAGACGGCTGTTGAGCCTCGCCACGCTCATCCGCCGCCCCACCACCGTAATCGGATACCCCATCGCCACGAAGTACGCCGGCAGGAGCTCCCAGCACCCGATGTGTCCGGTGGCGACGATGACACCCTTGCCGCGCTGGAGCGGGCCCAGAAAATTCTCCATGCCCTCGACCCGGCTCACACGCGCCTTGACCGCGTCGGGTGAGGCGCCTTCCAGGCGCATGAACTCGAACGCATTGCGTCCGAGCTGCCGGAACATCGCCGAGACCATCGCGCGCCGGACGGGTTCGGGCGCATCCGGAAACGCGATACCGAGGTTGGCGGCGGCGCGCTCGCCGTCGCGCTTCGCGAAGCGAGCCGCGGTCGCGCCGAGCTGTGCAAACAATTCGCGCCCCGTGTTTGCCGGAAGCGCTTTCGCGAACGCGCTCAGGCTCGCGATCAGCGTCACTTCACCGGCGCGCTTGATCCGTTTTTTCGTCCGCACACCCTGTCCCCGCGTGAATGTGCCAAAAAATCATCCGCCCGACAGGCCCGGAAAGCAGCCAAAATCGTTCGTATGACTGTAGTTAGCACATTCCATAGGGGCTGTCAAGCAATGACTGTGCCAAGCGGGGAAACATAAGGAAGAACAGGGCGTTATAGCGCTCGATCCCTCGCGGGGCCTGGCTCCGTCCATCCTGTTGGGCCGCCTTCGGTGGGCGCCAACGTGAGCCCGGTCTGTCTCTGGCTGCACCGCCCAAGCTACAGGCTGGAAATTCAACAGCGACGCCACGTATACTTGTCCGAGCCCGCTCTCCACTCAAGAACAACTCAGCCGAGGTGCAGCAAATGAGAACGCTTTCCCTGGTGTCGTTCCTCATCCTTCTTGTTGCAGTGAACGTCAACGCGCAGTGCGATCCCGCGCTCGCGGGTCTCAATGATGGAACTCAAACTCCTACGCCGATCGTCATCTCGCAAGTCGACCCCGGGAACTTCATCGAGTTCTTCAACCCGGGTGCGAGCAATTTCAATACGACCGGCTACTGGTTGTGCTCGCCTTTCGCCTACGCGGCGCTGTCGGTCACTGTGAACGCCGGCAGCTATAAGACCGTTCCGTGGCCGGCAGGCTTTTTCGACACCGATGCCGGCGGAGAGATCATGCTCTACAGGTCGGGGAATTTTGGCGTGAGCACGGATATCGTCGATTACGTACCCTGGGGTGCGAGCAATGCGTTTCGACTCGGGCAGGCGCAGGCCGTGGGAAAATGGGTGGGCGGGACGTTCCCGCCGGCGCTCACCAACGGCTCCATTCATCGCATCACCAACACCACGGGAACGGGCCCTTCGAGTTACGACGTGACGCTGCCTTCCAACCCGAGGAACTGCACTTCGCCCGTGACCGGGATCGGCAACACACCTGCATTTCCGACGCTCAAGCTCAGCATCGGACCCAATCCGTTTTCTTCCGTGACCAATGTGGAGTTCACCATTTCATCCGACGCAGCGGTGAATGTGTCTGTGTATTCGATCAAGGGTGAGCGTGTGCGCGCGCTGGACGCGAGCAACTTCCGCCAGGGAACCAATCGCGTGCTGTGGGACGGCACGGATGAGAACGGTCGCGCACTTCCGAGCGGCACTTATCTCGTGCGCGTGACTGCCAACAACTCGACGGCCACGCAGCGCGTCACCATTCTGCACTAGCCGTTTCGACAGGCATACCCGGCTGAGACAGAAAAGCCCGGTCCGAGCGCTCGCTCGGGCCGGGCTTTTTCGTTGTGATGTCTTCGAGAAAAGAGCGTGGGTGTTTTTTACCTTCGCTGCGAAGGTAACTTTCACCCAACGTTATCGACGGGGAGGATTCACCGTCGTGCGCTATTCGCTGCGCAGTCCGGCGCGGAGGATGTCGTGCAGGTGGAGGAGCCCCGCCGGCTTTCCATCCTTGTCGAGGATGAAATACATGAGCAGCGGGCCGGGGAGATTCATCTCCATTTTCTCGAGCGCTTCCGCCGCGAGCATCTCGCCGTCGATGGTCTTGGGACTGCGCGTCATCACATCGCCCACCGGTACATCGAGCGCGTCCTCGCGACGCGTAATGATGCGCTTCAAATCGCCGTCGGTCACGATGCCGCTCAGTCTCCCCTGCGCATCCAGCACGCCGGCGCAGCCGATACTCTTCTCCATGGTTTCGAAGAGCGCTTCGCGCAGCGTCTGTTTCTCGGTGACGAGCGGGAGCGCCTTTCGGATGCGCATGATCTCCTTCACCTTGATGGTGAGACGCCGGCCCAGCATGCCGCCCGGGTGCGTCATGGCGAACTGTTCCGCGGTGAAGCCGCGCCGTTCCATGATCGCGCTGGCGAGCACGTGCCCGAGCACGAGCGAGACCGTGGCGCTGGTGGTGGGCGCCAGTCCGAGACATCCCGCTTCGTGCGATCCGTCGAAATCGAGGACCACATTGCTGTGCTGCGCAAGGTACGAGCTGCGCGACGCGGTGATCGCGATCACGACGACTCCGAGTTTCTTGAGCGCGGGAACGAAGTCACGCAGCTCATCGCCCATGCCGCTCTTCGAGATGACGATGACCACGTCTTCCTCGCGCACCACACCCAGGTCGCCGTGGCCGGCTTCGAAGGCGTGCACGTAGAAGCTCGGCGTTCCCGTCGAGGTGAGCGTGCTGGCGATCTTGTTGGCGATCTGTCCCGATTTGCCGACGCCGGAAACAATCACGCGTCCGCGACAGTTGCGAATGGCATCCACGGCGCGCGCAAGCTCGGGACCGAGAGAGTCGCGGAGTTTCGCGAGACCATCGATCTCTTCGTTGATGAGACGGCGGGCACTTTCGAGAAGCGCGTCGGTTTCGTTGCGAGGCTGGGTCTTCATGGGAGGAGAAAGGGTACCACTTTTAGCCGCGCTGTCGCGCGGCTTCCCGAACCCGCACCACATCTTCGAGGAGGGCCGGCAGCTGCGCGAGAGGCAGCATGGAAGCGGCATCCGACTTTGCCTTCGACGGCTCGGGATGCACCTCGATGAAGAATCCATCCACTGGAATGGCGGCGGCGGCGCGCGCCATCATGGCCGCCAGCGCGGGCTCGCCGCCCGACGCGGTGCCCAGTCCGCCGGGGCGCTGCAGCGAGTGGGTCACATCAAAGATGACGGGACAGCCGGTGGCGCGCATGCGCGCGAAGCCGCGAAAGTCGACGACGAGGTCGTGATAACCGAAGCTCGTGCCACGCTCGGTGAGCAGTACATCGTGCGCGCCCGTGGACTTTATCTTGTCGACCACGTTCTTCATGTCCTCGGGCGCAAGAAACTGGCCCTTCTTGATGTTCACGGGCTTTCCCGATGCTCCGGCCGCCTCGATGAGGCTGGTCTGGCGGCACAAGAATGCAGGAATCTGAATTACATCGAGAACCGGTGCCGAAGCCGTCACGTCTTCAGGTGAATGCACGTCGGAGAGAATGGGACAGCCCGCAATTTCGCGGGCCTTTTCCAATATGCGCAAACCTTCTTCGATTCCGGGCCCACGGAATGAATCTCCCGCACTTCGATTATCCTTGAGAAAGCTCGCCTTGAAGACGAATTGAAATTCTTTCGCGATGGGAAGCTTCGCAATCGCCTCTGCAATCGAAAGCGTGAGGGCTTCGGATTCGATGACGCACGGGCCGGC
>DATNGX010000274.1:0-4328 GCA_035605755.1 Candidatus Krumholzibacteriia bacterium | reverse complement strand
CATCACCTCGTCTACGAGGTCGTGGACAACTCCGTCGACGAGGCGCTGGCCGGCTACTGCACAGACATCGAGGTCATCATCCACGACAACATGGTGGTAAGCGTGGAGGACAACGGCCGCGGCATTCCCGTCGATATCCATCCGACCCAGCACCGTCCTGCCGTCGAAGTCGTGATGACCACACTGCACGCGGGCGGCAAGTTCGACCGCGACACCTACAAGGTCTCGGGCGGTCTCCACGGCGTCGGTGTTTCGGTCGTGAACGGTCTTTCCGAATGGCTCGAGGTCGAGATTCATCGCGACGGCCAGCGCTATACGCAGAAGTACGAGCGTGGAGCACCCGCCAACGATTTGCAGGAGCTTGGTGCCACCGATCGCCGCGGCACCATCGTGTCGTTCCTGCCCGATTCCGAAATTTTCGAGAAAGTTGATTACCAGTACGAAGTGCTGGCCCAGCGCCTGCGCGAGCTTGCGTTCCTCAACAAGGGTCTGAAGATCGTGTTCGACGACCGGCGCGCACAAAAGGCGCGCCGCCAGGTGTTCCAGTACGAAGGCGGCATCGTGTCGTTCGTGAAGTACATCGACACGGCCAAGACGCTGCTCACGCCGCAGCCCATCTTTCTGCAGGCGGAGAAAGACGGCGTGCACGTGGAAGTGGCGCTCCAGTACACCGACGGCTACGCCGAAAACGTGTTTTCGTTCGCCAACAACATCAACACGATGGAAGGCGGCACGCACCTGATCGGCTTCAAGGCGGCGCTCACGCGCACGATCAACAACTACGCCGCGTCCAACAATCTGTTCAGGAAGGAGCGCGTCACGCTCGGCGGCGACGACGTGCGCGAAGGCCTGACCGCGGTGGTGAACGTCAAGGTCCCCGAGCCGCAGTTCGAAGGCCAGACCAAGACCAAGCTTGGCAACTCCGAAGTGAAGGGCATCGTCGAGGCCGTGGTGGGCGACGGGCTCAAGGAGTATCTGGAAGAGAATCCGGCCATCGGCAAGGCCGTGGTCGAGAAGACACTGGCGGCGTACACCGCGCGCGAAGCAGCGCGCAAGGCGCGCGATCTCGCGCGTCGCAAGACCGCGCTCGAGTCCGCTTCCCTTCCCGGCAAGCTGGCGGATTGCGCGGCGCGCGATCCGCAGGTGAGCGAGCTCTATCTGGTTGAAGGTGATTCGGCGGGTGGCTCGGCCAAGATGGCGCGCAACCGCGAATTCCAGGCCATCCTCCCGCTGCGCGGCAAGGTGCTGAACGTGGAGAAGGCGCGCCCCGACAAGGTGTTCTCCAACGAAGAAATTCGCACCATTATTACGGCGGTGGGCACGGGCGCCGGCGAGTTCGATCTCACCAAGGCGCGCTATCACAAGATCATCATCATGACCGATGCCGACGTCGACGGCGCGCACATTCGCACGCTGTTGCTCACCTTGTTCTACCGGCACATGAAGCCGCTCATCGAAGCGGGTTACGTCTACATCGCGCAGCCGCCGCTCTACAAGCTCAAGAAGGGCAAGAAGGAAGTCTACGCCTACCAGGAAGAGGACCGCGATCGCGTGCTCAAGGACTGGGGCGGCAACGAGGGTGTGTACATCCAGCGCTACAAAGGTCTCGGCGAAATGAACCCCGAGCAGCTGTGGGAGACCACCATGGATCCCGAAGCGCGCACCATTCTCAAGGTCGACATTCCGGATGCCGTGGAAGCGGACCGCATTTTCTCGATTCTGATGGGTGACGAAGTCGAGCCGCGCCGCGAATTCATTCAAGAGAACGCGCTCGCGGTGAAGAATCTGGACGTGTGAGATGACGCGTGTCTCGAACCGGCGCTCGGATTATCTGGAGTGGACAAAGCGCCGGCGGGGCATCCGCTATTCGCTCTCGCGCAGCGGCGTTCCGCGCCTGAATCTGCGCGAGCTCGAGCCCACCCTCGATTACCTCCTCACGGTTGATCCCAACGAAGACGGGTGGCCGCCGCTCGTCGAAATGATCGCCCAGCGCGCCGAGCTCACGCCCGCGCACGCCTGTCTGGCCAGCGCCTGCACGGGGGCGAATCACGTGGCCTTCGGGCTCTTGCTCGACAGCGGCGATCACGTGGCGATGGAGACGCCCGTGTACGAGCCGCTCGTCAAGCTGGCGCGCTATTTCGGCGCCACGGTGGATTTCTTCGAGCGCCACGAATCCAACGGCTGGCGCGTCGATCCGGATGATGTGAAGCGCTCGCTCATCACGACCACGAAGCTCGTGGTGCTTTCGAATCTCAACAACCCGACCGGCTGTCAAGATGACGACGAGAGCATTCGGCGCATTGCCGCCGACGCACAGCAACTCGGCGCGCACGTGCTTATCGACGAAGTGTACCTGGATTTCCTGCACGCCGAAGGCGTGCGCACCGCCGCGCGGCTGGCTCCGAATATTCTGATCAGCAACAGCGTGACGAAAACCTTCGGCCTCGATTCGCTGCGCCTGGGCTGGATGCTGGCGGATCCCTCTCTCGCCGAACGTGGGCGCCGTTTGAGCGATCTCTATACAAACAACTTCCCGCATCCCAGCGAGCGCATCGCGCTGCTCGCACTGGGTCGCGCGGAAGAAATTCTCGCGCGCAACAACGCGATGCTGGCCGGGCACATCACCATCGCGGACGACTTCATTGCGTCACAGCCGCGGCTGTCATGGGTGAAGCCGCGCGCGGGAACGTGCGGCATGGTGCACATCGACGGCGTCGACGTGGACGAGCTCACCGACCGGCTCGCGCGCGATTTCAACACCGGCATCGTGCCGGGGCGGTTCTTCAACGCGCCGTCACACATCCGGCTGGCGTGGGGCGTGGACACGGAAACGTTCCGCACCGGACTCGAACATCTCGCGCACGCGCTGGCGCAGTGAACAATCGCGGCGCCGCCGCGGAACTTCACGCCACATCGATCCACAATGGGGAGCGCGCGGCACATTCTGCATGTGCGCCCTTCGTTTGATGGTTGCGATGCGATAGAATCGTGAAAGCAAAAAAAGCCGGCCGCCCTCCGTTCACTAAATCCCACGGCCGCGCTGGAGGTCTCGCAACATGAGTTGGTCGCATCGCAGCGCCGTCGCCGTACTGTTTGTCGCTTCGGTTCTTTCCACAACGCGTTCCGCGCACGCGCAAACCGGCGTGCAGTTTGACGGTTCCAACGACTATTTGAGCTTCGGCACCGCACCCGCACTGGGCGCGGAAACGTTTACGCTCGAGCTCTGGTTCTACAAGACCGGACTCAGCTCGGTGACAAGCACGGGCTCGGGCGGCGTCAGCGCCGTTCCGCTCCTTACCAAGGGGCGCAGCGAAAACGACGGCAGCAACGTCGACATGAACTACTTCCTCGGATTCCGTGGCACGGACAACGTGCTGTGCGGTGACTACGAAGAAGGAACCGGCCAGGCCTCCCCCGGACTCAATCACCCCGTCTACGGCATCACGTCGATTCGCAACAATACGTGGTATCACGCCGCCGCCACGTTCGACGGCACCACGTGGCGTCTGTATTTGAACGGCAAGCTGGAAGCGACGTCGGTGGTGGGCGCGGGACATCTGCCGCAGTCGGCAAGCATCCAGCACGCAGGTCTCGCGACGGCGATGAACTCGCTCGGCGCAACGGGCGGATTTTTCAACGGCATCATCGATGAAGCGCGCATCTGGAACTACGCGCGCAGTGCGCAGGAGATCAACGACAACATGTACGTGGAGGTCGCGTCGGGCACCGGCCTTCTGGGCCGCTGGGGACTCAACGATGGAACCGGCCTCACCGCGCTGAACTCGGTGGGGAGTTCTCCCAACGGCACGCTCGCCAACGGTCCGACGTGGGCGCCGGGTTCGACATTCGCGCTCGCGAACTCGCTCGACTTTGGTCAGTCCAACAACGCTGTCGTCAATTTCGGGGATCCGAACGCGCTCGATCTCGCGCAATTCACGATTGAAACGTGGGTGCGTCGTGACGGGAGCGGCAGCGCCACAAGCACAGGTACTGGCGGCGTCACCGCGGTCCCCCTTGTCACGCACGGCGGCCCCGAAGACGATGGTGGCAACCTCGATATCAACTATTTCCTCGGCATTCGCTCCAGCGACAACGTGCTGTGCGCGGACTTCGAGGAAGGCGCCACGGGTTTGCTGCAGGGCCAGAATCACCCGGTCGCGGGCGTGACACCGCTGATTATAGACACGTGGTATCACGCGGCCGCCACCTATGATGGAAGCACGTGGCGTTTGTATCTGGACGGATCGCTCGAAGCAACGCTGGTGGTGAACCAGCCCGTGCAGTCGGCGAGCATCGCGCTTGCCGGGCTGGGAACGTCGTTCACTTCG
>DATNGX010000273.1:0-2481 GCA_035605755.1 Candidatus Krumholzibacteriia bacterium | reverse complement strand
TACCGGAGCACCCAGCGCGTAGATGTTACGGACCAGGTAGCCGGTGCCATCATCGAGTGTGAAGTGCATTCCCACCGGTCCGTCGTGGATGGTCTTCGCGTCCAGCTCCGCGTCAACGCCATCCAGCGCCGTCCCCTTCTGCACGTGACTGGCATCGAAGAACACAGCGAGGTCCGCCTTCTGGTCGTTGTTGATGTCGACCACGCGCGTATCCTTCGCCTTGATGACGCCGGCCGTATTGCCGACAAACAGAGTTGTCGTGTCGATCTGGCGCACGTCGAGGCTCGCCGAGCCGGGCACGAAAAGCGCAAAGCTCGTCGCAGCGGCGTTGAGTCCGGTACCGTCGGCGGTGAAGCCGCTCGAGCCGATACCCGCGACCGACTGGTCGTGGGACACGTGCACCTCCACGGTGTCATACGCCACGTTGCTCGATGCATCCGTCGCCGAGTACACGATGGTGTAGGAGCGTCCATACTCTCCGCCCATTCGCTCGGAGCGAAGATCGAAGCAGCGGTCGTCGGTGCCTGTGTCAGCGCCGTCGATGTCGCCGACCGTGTTGCCACCGCCTTTGGTGTTGTCGGGCTCGTTGGACACAACGGACACCAGAGCAACGGCAACAGCGGCGTCGCACGCGTCGCTTGCTGTGATGCTCGCGCAGCACGGGACCATCTTGTGGTTGGGCGGCCACAGCGCGTTGCGATCCATTACGACGGCGATGCTCGGCGGCGTCGCGTCGGTCACGTTGACATCGACAAGCGCGCTCGCCGTGTTGCCGCAATAATCGCTCACCGTGACCTGCACGGAGTGGATGCCGAGCTCGCAGACCAATGTCGAATCCACATCCATGTCCGTGTCGTCGACCTTGGTGATCCGGACCGACACGATATCCTCATCGCCGTCCGGGTCGGACACGCTCGTGATGAGATCGGCAGGATGAATCACGGCGCAACAGTTCTCGCCCGAACTGACGTTAATGCTGCTGTTCCCCGCGATCACCGGCACCGCACTGCAACCCACGGCAGCATTGATATCCACCATGCCGTAGCCGCTGTAACGGTCCCAGCCCGCGACGGACTCAATATTAACGACGTCCTCCGCGCTGGTGACGAGTTGCTCGCGGATCTGGGCGGGCGTCCAGTCGGGGTGCTTCGACTTGATCAGCGCGCCCACACCCGCAGCAACCGGCGTGGAGCAGGATGCGCCGTTGAAGTGCGTGACGTAGTCACCCGCGGCGAATCCGCCCGCGCCCTGAATATCGGTGGTGGGCAGCATCGTCGGCGCGAGGACGTCCACCGCGTCCGGCGCATCCTTTATAGCGGGGCCGAAGTTCGAACCCCACCAACGCTCGTTGTCGCACGTGTAGTTGTTCGGGTCGGGGCTGACACCCGGGGCCAGGAATGAGAGGCTTGTCGCGCTGCGCTTGCGACCGCCGCACGGCGATGCCGCGCCCACGCCAATCACGTGTGGGTTGCTCGCCGGGTACAGAACGAAGTTGTTGTTGTTGCCCGTTCCCGCGAACATCACGACGCCGGCCGCGTTTGCATACTCGATCGCTGCTTCGACCCAGGCGGGTGGACTGCTGTGCAGGCCCAGGCCGAAGCTCATGCTGACGATGTCGGCGCCGTGGTCCGCGGCCCAAATAAGTCCACTGGCGACCGCCGTGGTCATCAGCTGGCCGGCGCTGTTCGAGATCTTCACGGCCATGATGCTGCACCCCGGCGCAGATCCGCACGCACCGATGCTGTTGTTCGCCTTGCCGGCCGCAAGACCGGCACAGCCGGTGCCGTGGCCAGCATCCGTTGAATTTGAATCATCCTCGGGATTGGGATCGTTATCACCCGCGTCGTACCCGCTGATGATGTTCAGGTCGGGGTGGCTCATGTTCACGCCGGTGTCCAGGATGGCGATGATCGTGCTCGCCACACCGAAGCCGTTGGGACCGCTCCAGCCCGTTTCGGCGTTGATGTCAAACCCGACCGTACCCACGGGCGCACCCGTGTGCTGACCCGAGTTGTAATTGAACGCCCGCATCTGCCCCCGGTTGTTGTGTCCCCAGTGCGTGGAGTAGAGGGGATCGTTCGGCGTCACCAGGAGCTGGAAAAGGTAATCCGGCTCCGCCACCACGACGTTTGGATCGGCGTTGTATGCCGCCACCGCCGCATCCACGTCCGAACCCGGTGCGAGCTTGATGAGCATCCAGTTATCGAGTCCCAACTCGGACGCCTTGGACCTGTTCTGGGGCGTCTCGATTGCGCGCGCGGCGCTGATGGCGCCCACCTGCGCGCCGACGGCATCCAAAGATGCAATTCCGAGCAGGCCACTCGACGACGTTGTACCCTGCGGCAGCCGCGCCCGGCTTGCGCTCGCGGGTTTCAGTCGCACGAGAACTCGATCGGGCATGTACCTCGCGTCGCCATCGGCCTTCGCGCCAGCGCCCGATGGGTCGGGGAATGGCGCGTTGGCACGGGCGCCCGTCACAGT
>DATNGX010000272.1:0-9051 GCA_035605755.1 Candidatus Krumholzibacteriia bacterium | reverse complement strand
CCCGTCGGGCCAGCGCATGTGGGGCGACGAAGCCGTTCTCCTGTGTTTGTCCCCTGCCGAACAACGTGAGCCATCGATCGCGTCAGACGGCACCGGAGGTGCGTTTGCCGCGTGGACCGATCTTCGTTCGCCAGACGGTGTGTATGCGCAACATGTCGATGCTGCCGGCGCCATACAGTGGGGCGGCGACGGACTCGCAATTCGTGCCGAATACCGGACCGAGTATTCACCGTTGGTGGTTTCCGACGGCGGGACCGGCGCATTCATTGTGTGGACCGACATGCGAAACTCAACCTACGACAAATACATCCAACGGTACGACGCCGCCGGAACGCCGCAATGGACGCCGGGCGGTGAAACCATCTCCACGTTGATGGGCGACCGCGACGTCTTCGCCGTAATTCCAGATAACCAGGGCGGCGCGTTGATCGGGTTCAACCAACAAGGCGAAATTCGGGCGCAAAAGATGGATCCTTCGGGAGCCCGCCAATGGGGAGACAATGGCATCTTGATGGGGAACGGCAACAGTCCGCTCGGTATCACCGACGGTGCTGGCGGGATGATTGCTGCGTGGTACAGAGTAGTAGGAAACGAGGAGAACCTCGACGTCTTCGCGCAGCGCATCACGAACTGGGGGACTATTACAACTGCGGTCGACACCCCGTTACGAAATCCGTCATTGCGCGTCCGGGAGATCTATCCGAATCCGTTTTCGGGAGCGACGACGCTCGAGATCGAGCTGGCAGCGCCGTCGAGCGTTCGCGTTGCGGTGTTCGATGTGGCGGGCCGGCGTGTGCGCGATATGTCGCTGCCGGTATCGACTGGCTCGCAACGCGTGGAATTCGACGGCCGCGATGACTCCGGGAAGCTGCTGGCAAGCGGTGTCTACTTCTGCAAAGTTGAGTCGCGCGGTGAAAGCGTCACGCGCAAAGTGGTCATCACGCGCTAGTCTCTGGAATCAACCATCGGCGCTCGCGACCTCGATAAAGAAAAATTGTTCGGTTCCGCGACCAACGGCATTTCTACCAGTAGATGGGGTGATGACTGCGGCGGCGATGCGCACATCTTGCCCCGTTGACGGCCCAGACCAGGAGTTCTAGGCTCAATCAATTCAAAAGGGCACCCGACGTCCCGGCCGTCGTCGGCTCCGTTGTTCACCCCTGAAGCCCGGTCGTTTTTACGCGACCGAAACGAGTACGGCCATGAAATACTCTGCCCTCCGCCTTCTCCCGTTGGCGCTCTGCCTTCTTGCCTCACCCCTCAACGCTGCGACGTCGTCAGCAACTGCACGCAACTGGGTCGACCATACGCCGCGAGCAACACTCGAGCGCATAATCGGGCGTTCATTGCCGGCGCTGAACGTGAGCAGCGTGCAATTGACCCCGAGTGTTGACGGCGAGTGGTCGCGATTGAGCATCGGCGACCTCTACGGACACGTCGCCATCTACGACCCCGTCCGTGATCGCATGCTTGTCTTCGGTGGCGCCGACAACTACGGTCCTCGTACCGATGTGTGGTCGCTCTCGATGACAGATCCCAATCCGTGGACGAAGCTTGTCCCGGGCGGCACGCCGCCGGCATCGGCTTCGTGGGGCGAGACCATCTACGATCCGGTTCGCGATCGCATGGTTGTCATTGGAAGAGACGGCGCGTTCGCGCCCGGCGTATGGACGCTGTCGCTCTCCGATCCTCCGCAGTGGATGCAGTTGACTCCGGGCGGGGTGCCTGCCGGCGACGGCGCGGCAATCTATGACACGGTTCGCGACCGCGTGATCGTCTCGAATGGTGCGACCACATGGGCGTTGTCTCTTTCCGGATCTCCGTCCTGGAGCGAAGTCACCACCGGCGGGCCCATGCCGACAGAACGTTACAACGCCGTCGCGATCTACGACTCACCGCGTGATCGCATGGTGTTTTTCGGCGGCGAAGACATCGCCGGATTCCCGGCGGATGTGTGGTCACTCTCGCTGGGTGGAACACCGACATGGACAGAGCTCGCGGCGACGGGAATACCGCCCGCGGGGCGCGTCGCCCCGACGGCCATCTACGATCCAGTTCATCAGCGTATGGTTCTCTTTGCGGGAACTGTTTATTCCGGAAATTTCAACGACGTGTGGTCGTTGTCACTCTCGGGAACTCCGGCATGGTTAGAGGTCAACGCGCAGGGAACTGTGCCGTTTTTCCGCGCCTTTCACACGGCGGTCTACGATTCCGCGCGCCGTCGCATGATCGTCTACAGCGGCGCGGGACTGAAGCACGGTCCGCCCGATCGCAACGATGTATGGGCGCTGTCGCTGTCAAAGCCGGAGTGGACGCCGGTACCCGGAACCGCACCGGAGCCGCGCAATGATTCCTCCGCCCTTTATGATCCTGTGCGCGATCGCATGATCGTTTTCGGGGGATACCAGTGGGCGTACGGGTCGATACCGGCGAACGAAGTGTGGGCCCTGTCCCTGGGAGAGAGTCCGACGTGGACGCTCCTGCGGACAAAGGGACCGACGCCGCCCGACCGCCAACGCGCTCCCGTTGTCTATGATCCGGTGCGGGACCGTATGATCATGCTCGGTGGCTCGGACTCCGGCGGACCCCTCGACGATGTGTGGACGCTCGCACTCAAGGGAGCGCCGGTCTGGAACGACGTGAAAACGCTGGGCACTCCGCCGCCCAGCATTCGCACGGCTGTGTACGATTCGGACCGCGATCGAGTGCTCGTGCTGACGGATCCAGACAACGCGGTCTGGTCACTGTCGCTCGACAACAAGCCCCGGTGGACGGAACTCAACGCGTCCTCGAGCGAGCCGCTACCGGGCGGAAGCCCTGCGGTCTATGACGCCGTGCGCGACAGATTGCTTGTCTATCCCCACACGACAGGCAATCAGGTGTGGGCGCTTCCTCTCTCCGGTGCGCTGGAATGGACGCCGCTCGCTGCCACCGGTCAGTCGCCCGCGGAACCGGGCTCACACGGGTCGGTCATCTATGATTCAGAGCGCGATCGCCTCGTCTTTTTCCGTGGCTACGACGCGGACGTGTCCCCCTGGGCGCTTTCGTTGTCGGGCACTCCCGCCTGGCACATGCTGGCGCCGGATGGAGTTGCCCCGGCGACGAATGACGGGCACAGTGCCATCTACGATCCGGTTCGCGATCGCATGATCGTTTTCGGCGGCGAGTACTTCTACAACGAGTTCAACGAAACCTTTGCGCTCAACTTTGGTGGCGTGGCGACGCTCGCACGAGCCACACTCGCGCCATCGACACCGCTCGCGGATGCGCTCCGGCCCTGCTATCCCAACCCATTCAATCCGCGCGTGACAATTCCGTTCGATCTGAGTGCCGGCGCGAACGCGACCTTGTCGATCTACGACGTCTCCGGGCGGCTCGTGAAGACACTCGTCAGCGAGTGGACACCGCAAGGCGCGCACGCGATCGTATGGGACGGAAAGAACAACGAGGGAGAGAACGTCTCGTCCGGAGTTTACTTTTGCCGGCTCAGCGCCGGTGGGTTCGCCCAGTCGCGAAAGTTGATCATGTTGAAGTAGCGGAGCAACGATTCGCATCTTCAAGGATTTGCCGAAGACCCGGCGTCGAGTGGAGAACTCGAAACCGGGTTTTCGTTTTTTTCATCGGGGTAAGCGTCCGGGTGGCAGGGTATACCCAACATTCCCGAAATCACGACCTATTGAACCACGCGAGAAGCTCGTGCTAGCATGCACGCGTTCCGGAAGAAAACGAGGACCGGGCACAGCCGACAATCGCTCGCACCTTCCCCCTGAAGCTCCGGCTGAAGCTCGCTTCCTTCCCGATGCACGCGGCACGTTCTCGCGCGGTCGTGTGTTCCTTCCTGTAAACCTCCGACCGGAACAGAACTCGTGGTCGCAGTTTGCATTCCGCGGCGAGCGGCGTGCTGTTGCGTGCTCCCGCCGTGGGAAACCATCAGAGGAGGTGTTTCATGAACAAGATCGACGTTATCCGCGCCTGGAGAGATCCGGAGTATCGCGCCTCATTGCGGGCGGACGAAGTGCCGTCACACCCCGCCGGCCTGGTCGAGTTGACCGACGAGGAATTGGTGCGCGCTTCGGGACTCTCTGTTGCTGCCCAGACCACCGCCCAGACGTGTACCGAATACACGTTCCGGGGGTTCAGGCGTTGTTGTCCCAAATAACACGGGGAGGTAATGACATGAGAAAACGTGATGTCATTCGGGCGTGGATCGACCCGGAGTATCGATCCACGCTGACAAGCGAACAACTTGCCGCACTCCCGGCGCACCCGGCGGGTCTGATCGAGCTTTCGGACGCGGAGCTTGCGAGCGCGGCCGGTCTCGACAGTCTCGACACGGTCGCCATAACGGTGAACTCACCGTGCACGGACTGGACGTTCCGTAACAACGTCCGGTGTTGTCCGCTGTGAGTCGTTAGTGGCATCAACAACCGGCGGTGGGCGGGCTGCCGCCCACCGCCGTCTTTCTGCCATGCACGATCCTTGTTTCGATAATTCGCAGTGGTATCTCGCGCTCGGCTTGGGAGAGCGCGCGCGCTTTGTTGCAAGCGAGCCGGCCCGCGCGTCCGCTTCCGCACGCACGCGCTTCGAGCGCTGGAAAACCCAGCGGCCGTTCGCGGATGGCGATTGGCTCTCGCTCCGCCTGGCCGGTGACGGGCTCGATCTCGCCGCGCTGGAAGATACGCTCGCGCTTTCCGCTGCCGACCTGAAGGCGCGCGCGTCGCGACCGGATTGGCTGGCACAAATTGAAGATGCGTTTGCGCAGAGCGCTGGCGCCACGGGTCACGCCATCGCTTCTCTTGACGACGACAGTGCCACCGCAGGCCTTCTGAACCTCGTGGGTCCGCTCCTGGAGTCGGCGCGCAGCCGGTTGCGGGCCGCGCTGGCACCACTCGCGGGCCGGCCACCGATCGACGTCGAACGCACCACCGAGAAGCTGGTTTCCATCGTCGCGCACCGCGTCCTTTACACCATCGAGCGCGCACTGGTGCTGGAGCTGCACATCGCGAAGCTCGAGGGTGATCTCGAGGGCGACACGCCGGAGGCACGCTTCGAGCACTTCGCGCGCTCTCTCGCTGCCCGCGAAAAGGCGGCCTCCGTGCTTTCCACGTATCCGGTGCTTGCGCGCCGTGTGGTGGAGAACATCGACGACGCGGTCGTTGCGTGTACCGAGTTTGCAGAGCGGCTGGTGGCAGACTGGACGGCGATTCGCGAATCGTTTTTCCCGGGTGCAGACCCGGGACTTCTGGTGGATATCGACGCGTACGTCGGCGATCCGCACCGCCGCGGCCGGAGAGTCGTGATCGCGACCTTTGAATCCGGCGCGCGGCTGGTCTACAAGCCACGGCCTCTGGACGTCGATCTCCACTTCCAGCAATTCCTTGCCTTCCTCAACGAGCGCCTGGATGGTCCGCCGTTTCGAACCATGACTGTGATGGCGCGCGACGGCTACGGGTGGCTGGAGTTTATCGACGCGAAGCCGTGCCGTTCGCTCGACGAAGCACGCCGCTACTACTGGCGCGTGGGCGGACTTTTGGCCGCGCTGCACGCGCTGCGCGGCGTGGATTGTCACTTCGAGAATGTCATCGCGCACGGAGACCAGCCGGTGCCGGTGGATCTCGAAACCATTTTCCATCCCGCGCTTTCCTACCGCGAACCGGAGCGCTACGACAGGCGCCTGGCCGCACGCCTGATGATGCGATCGATATTGCGCGTCGGGCTCCTGCCGGTGCCGACCGGCGGCGCCGATCCGGCCGGCGGAATCGATCTCAGCGGCGTCGCCTCGGTGGAAGGACTGATGAGTCCGGACCGCGTGCTTCACTGGGAGAAGCGGGGCACCGACGAAATGCGCGCGGTGCGCGAGCACGTCGAGATGCAGGGCGCCGACAACCGTCCCCACCTCGACGGCCGTCCGCTCGATGTGCTGGCATTCCGCGACGAGATCGCTGCCGGTTTTGCGGACGTGTACCGTTTGATCGCGCGCGAGCGCGATGCGCTGCTCGCTCCGGGCGGCCCGGTGACGGCATTCACCACCGACACCGTGCGCGTGGTGCTTCGGGCCACGCGCGCCTACGGTCTTCTCCTTTCGGAGAGCGTGCATCCCGATCTGTTGCGCGACGCGCTCGACCGCGATCGTTTCTTCGACAGGCTGTGGGTGGGAGTCGACGAGCGCCCGGCTCTTGCGCGTGTTGTCCACGCCGAACATCGCGACCTCTCCCGCGCCGACATCCCGTACTTCACGGGTCGTCCCGATTCGCGCGACCTGTGGACGAGCGACGGCGAACGCATCGCCGATTTCTTCGATCGTCCCACGCTCGATCTGGTGCACGAACGGATTTCCGCCATGAGCGAAGCCGACCTCGCGCGCCAGCAGTGGATGGTGACCCTGTCGCTCGGGTCGCTTGCGTCGAGGCGCGACGAGACCGCGCCGCGTCCGCCCGCGCGCGGCGCTGCGCGCACGGTCGAACGTACGGTATGGCAGCGTTCCATGATCGAACAAGCCGTGCGTATCGGCGATCGCCTCGGTGCCATTGCGGAGTGGGACGGCGACGATGTCGCCTGGGTGGCGCTCGAGTTTCGCGAGCAGAAATGGTTCCTGGCACCCGTGTCCACCGATCTCTACGTGGGGCTCCCGGGGGTTGCTTTGTTCCTCGGCTATCTGTCGCGCATGTCACGAAGCATGAGCCTCCCGGGGACGGACGATCGGGAAGCGCTGGCGCGGTCCGCCGAACGGACGCTGCTGCGCATCACCGCCGAATCCACCCTGGAATCGATCGGTGCCTTCTCGGGCTGGGGCGGTCTCCTGTACACGTTCACGCATCTTGCCGTGCTGCGGCCGGACGCCGCCGAGTTGCGCGCTGTGTGCGACCGCAGTGTTCATCGCATCGAGGAGCTTTTTGATCGCGACGAAGACATCGATGTGGTGGCCGGTCTGGCGGGTGCCATCGGAGCGCTGTGCGCCGCGCATGCCGCGCGCACTTCGGAGCGCGCGCTGGAAGTCGCCGTGCGCTGTGCAGAGCGGCTCGTCGCACGCGCCGAAAAGGACCCGAATGGGTTGTGGTGGCGCACCCGCCTCTGTCACGTGCCGCAAACCGGATTTTCGCACGGCAACAGCGGCATCGCGTGGGCGCTTCTCACACTGGGCGACGCCACGCGTGACGAACGCTTCCGCCGCGCCGGCTACGCGGCGATCGCGATGGAGCGGGAAGTGCTGCGCGCGGCGCACGCCGACGAGTCATCCCGCGACGTGCACGCGAGCGTCGAGGAGGGAAGCGTCACGGCGTCGTGGTGTTACGGCACGCCCGGTCTGGGACTGGCGCGACTGCACGCGCTGCAAAGCGCCGAACGCGCCGGAGAGACGAGCGCCGCCGCTGTTCTCCGCGCCGAGTTGGAGGAGTTCGCGATCGCAACACTCGAGCACGGCTTCATCGACAATCACTGTCTGTGTCACGGCGACCTGGGCAATCTCGATTTCATGCTGCAGGCGAGCGCTGTGATGCGCGAGCTCGACGCGCGCATCGACCCGGTGGCCGTGCAGGTGCTCGATGACATCGCGCACAACGGCGCGCGCTGCGGAACGCCGGCGCACGTACCGTCGCCGGGGATCATGAACGGGCTCTCGGGCATCGGATATGGCCTGCTGCGACTCGCCGATCCGGACCAGGTTCCATCGCTGCTCACACTCGAAGCGCCGCGCTCCCGCGCGCGCGTCACAGGGGGATAGTTGCCATGGCGCGCGTCTCCTGGCTTCCCGCTTCGCTCGACATGGACTGTGGCCCGGCCTGTCTGGCCATGGTTCTCGCTTATCACGGCATGGATTCGTCCGTGGACGCGATGCGCGAGCGTCTCGGTACCGGTCGCGACGGAACCAGCGGTCTCGATCTCGTGCGCGTGGCGCGCGAGCTGGGCCTGGACTCGCGCGGCTACCG
Organism: Candidatus Krumholzibacteriia bacterium; assembly: GCA_035605755.1. Taxonomy (GTDB): domain Bacteria; phylum Krumholzibacteriota; class Krumholzibacteriia; order WVZY01; family JAKEHA01; genus JAKEHA01. Next base: position 1,126 of record DATNGX010000272.1, on the reverse strand, counting down.
CGTGGTCGAAGCGGATGCGCTTGGCGCGGTGTCGCTCCCGCTCATCGCGCACTACCGGAGCGGTCATTTCGTGGTGGTGGAGCGCGTCCGCCCGGGGCGCGACATTGGCGTCGTCGATCCCGTACGCGGCAGACACAACCTCTCGACCGAAGAATTCCAGCAACTCTTCTCGGGCACCATCGTCACCTTCGCGCGCGGTGAGAAATTCGTTCCATCGCGCGATCGAAGTCTCCGTCGCTTTCTCGCGGGAACCGTGCGCGGAGAGTGGCGCCTCGTTCTGTTGCTCGTCGCCGTCTCGCTCGCGTTGCAGGCCACCGCATTCGCCGTTCCTGCGCTCGTCGCGTTCGTGGTCGATCGCGTCATCCCGACCGGTTCAATTTCGTTTCTCACCATCGCGATCGCCGGAGTTCCCGTTTTTCTCGCGGCGTATGCGTTCGCTGCGTGGGTACGGGGAAAAGCCATGAGTGTCCTGGTCGCACGCGTGAGTCGCGACTGGCTGGACCGGTTGTACCGTCACATCCTCGAGCTCCCGCTCTCATACTTTCAGGGCCGGCCCGTGAACGATCTGGTGATTCGTGTGCAGGGAGTGGACCTCGTTCTTGACGAGATGATCGACCAGGTGGTCGCGGGAGCACTCGACACGTTGCTCGCTGTCGCGGCACTGGTGGCCCTTCTCGCGACCTACCCCGAGATGTCGGGGCTTGTCGTCGCCGCGATTGTTGTTCAGGGCGGCGTATCGTGGGCCGCGCGCCGCCAGTCGGTCGACGCCTTTGTGCGCGATCTCATCGCGCATTCACGCCTCTACACGTTCACCGCCGAGACGCTCGGCGGCATCGCCGATGTGAAGATGATCGGCCCCGACAGGCTGGCCCCGGCGTGGAAACGGCTGCTCGATGAGCGCGTGGAAGCGGGGGCGGATCGGCGTCGTCGGAGCGCCCTGTGGAACGGCGTGCTCTCCGCCGCACAGGCGGGCGGACCGTTGGTCGTCTTGATCGCGGGCGCGCAAATGGCAATGGAGGGTCACGCGACGATCGGTGCCGTGATCGGTTTTTACACACTCGCCGGTGTGTGTCTCGCGCCTGTCGCCGGTCTCGCCATGAGCGCCTATCATCTTCGGAGCATGAAG
>DATNGX010000271.1:0-4579 GCA_035605755.1 Candidatus Krumholzibacteriia bacterium | reverse complement strand
TTCGATTGCACGCGGCCTGGGGAAGGAGGGCGTGAAGTCGTTCGTGATTGCGCCCGGGTTCACGCGCACCGAGATGGCGGAGGACTTCATTCGTACCTACGGCGAAGACTATGCCATGAAGGACATAGCACTCGACCGCATGACGGAGCCCCGCGACATCGCTCCGCTGGTGGTGTTTCTCGCCAGCGGCCTCGCCGACCACGCCACCGGCACGTCCATTGACGTGAACGCCGCGAGCTATGTGCGCTGACATGACCGGCGACGCACGCGCATTCGAGCTCTTCTCCCGGACGCTGGTGAATCGTTTCCTCGGTTCGCGCCTCGTCGCTCACACTCCCGGCCGCGTGGAAGTCGCACTCACCACGAAGCCGGAGTTCGGCCAGGAATACGGCATCGTGCAGGGCGGAATCATTTCCGCGCTCGCCGACACGGCGGCGGTGTACCTCCTGCTCCCGGGGGCCATGGATCGCGGCAGCGTGAATGGAATCGAGTTCAAGATGAACTTCCTGCGCCCGGCCCTGACCGATGGCAGCGATCTCACCGCGGTCGCCACGCCGGTGAAAATCGGCCGTCGAATTGCCGTCTGCTCGGTCGACGTCATGCAGAAAGAACGTCTGGTCGCGCAGGGAACCTTCACGTACCTTGTTGAAGCATGAGCGTCACCGAAGAACTTTCAATTGAAGTCAATGATGAGGAGCGCGTATCCGCGCTCTTGATCCGGCCGACTGATGCGTGGGCGATCTACGTCCTCGCGCACGGCGCGGGAGCGGGGATGCGCCACGCTTTTCTGGAGCGCATTGCCAACGATCTTGCCGGTGCCGGCGTGGCCACGTTGCGCTATCAGTTTCCCTATACCGAACACGGAAAGCATCGTCCGGATACACCGGTGCTCCTGGAAGCCACCGTGCGCGCCGCGGTAGCCCGCGCGGCGGAAGAAAAGCTCCCCCTTTTTGCAGGCGGCAAGTCCATGGGCGGCCGCATGACGTCGCAGGCGCAGGCGAGTGAACCGCTGCCGGACGTCCGCGGGTTTGTGTTTCTGGGGTTCCCGCTGCATCCGCCCGGGCGGCCGGGAGTGACGCGCTCGAAACATCTCGATGCGGTCACCGTCCCGATGCTTTTCATCCAGGGCACCCGGGATGAGCTCGCGGATATGGGCCTGATGCACGAGGTCTCCAGCTCCCTCGGCAGTCGCGCCGTGCTTCATGTCATCGAAGGCGGCGATCATTCCTTCAAAGTCCTGAAGCGGTCGGGCCGCGACGAGGCGGCCGTCATGCTGGAGATTCGTGACACCATGACCAGGTTCATGAACAACCTGATTCCGAAAGAGACGCCCCCATGAAACATTCGCCCGGTTTTCTGGCCCTGGTGCAGGAGGCGAAGCAGCGCATTCGCCAGACCAACGTGGCCGCCATCTGGGCCCGCATCTCTCGCGGCGAGAAATTCAACCTGATCGATATTCGCGAGGACAACGAGTGGGAGCGTGGACACCTGCCCGGTGCGACGCACCTGGGAAAGGGAATCATCGAACGCGACATCGAGAACACGATTCCCGATCACAACGCGGAGATCGTTCTCTACTGTGGCGGCGGTTTTCGTTCTGCACTGGCCGCGGACATGCTGCAGAAGATGGGCTACACAAACGTCATCTCGATGGACGGAGGGTACAAGGGCTGGGTGGCGGACGGACATCCGGTCGAGAAGTAACGCATGAGCGCGCCGCGACGTTATCCGGTTCCGGCCGCGCGTGTTCGCATCGAAGATCGCATCGAGCAAAGCCGGTTCATTGCCACGCTGGACGCCGCGCGCTCCGTCGATGAAGCCAAGTCTGTTCTCGAAGGCGTCCGGAACGATTTCCCGGATGCAACCCACCACTGTTTCGCCTGGGTGATCGGCCCTCCCGGTTCCACCGCCAACACCGCGGCCGGCGACGACGGCGAGCCGTCGGGAACCGCCGGCCGGCCGATGCTGAAAGTGCTTCTCAATTCCGGCGTGGGAGACGTGGTCGTGGTGGTGACGCGGTACTTCGGCGGCGTGAAGCTCGGCAAGGGCGGCCTGGTCCGTGCCTACAGCGGCGCTGTTCAACATGCGCTGCGCGAAATGACAACGCGTGAACACGTCGATCTCGTCGACGTGCAGGTCGTGGTTCCGTACGCGGCGGTGGACGCGGCGCAACGCGTGCTTCAAGCCCAGGGCGCGCGCGTGATTGCCCAGGCGTTCTCCACCAATGTCGCCCTCCTGGTCCGCATTCCCGTCGATCGCGAACGCGAAATCGCCAGCGCGCTGGCGGATGCGACCAACGGAGCGGCGCGCATCGAGCGATGATTGCCGCCTACATTCAATATTGATACTATGGGCGAGATGAACCCATCTGGTCTCAACGGAAAGCGCGCGCTGATTACGGGCGCCAGCGCCGGTTTCGGCGCAGCCTGCGCGCATGCATTTGCCGCCGCCGGAGCGGATCTGGAGTTGTGGGCCCGCCGGACCGATCGCCTCGATGATGTTCAGAAGGCTGTGGCCGCGACACACCGGGTCGACATCCACACGCGCGCCATCGATGTTCGCGATCGCGCGGCGGTGCAGGAAGCCATCCAGGAAACCGTCGCCGCCGGACGCCACATCGACATTCTCGTCAACAACGCCGGTCTGGCCGCCGGCTTCGATCCAATTCACGAAGGCGATTACGACGACTGGGATGCGATGATCGATACCAACATCAAGGGTCTCTTGAACGTGACGCGTGAAGTCCTCCCGCACATGGTGGCGCGCAACGCCGGGCACGTGATCAATATTGGAAGTGTCGCCGGCTGGATTCCGTACCCCAAAGGGAACGTGTACAGCGCCACCAAATTTGCCGTCCGTGGTTTGACAGACTCCATCAATATCGACATGTTCGGGACGAACGTGCGCGTGTGCAGCGTGGATCCGGGCGCGGCCGAGACCGAGTTTTCGCTGGTGCGTTTTCACGGCGATGAGGAACGCGCCGGCAAAGTCTACGACGGCTTCAAGCCGCTGACGGCGGAAGATGTCGCCGATGCGGTGTTATACGTGGCGACCGCGCCGCCTCACGTCAACATTACCAGCCTGGTCATGCTGCCCACCGCACAGCGCAACCCTTACATGATTCATCGGGATACCAAATGAGCGACAAAGATCGCACCACCCATGACCCCGACGCGCTGACTGCACGTATCGACAAAGTCGGAATCATCCGTGCGCGGCGGCACATCTTTCTGTGCTGTGACCAGAGCGAGCCCAAGTGCAGCACGCGCGAGGATTCGCACGAGTCCTGGAATTATCTCAAGCGGCGCTTGAAAGAGCTCGACCTGGCCGAGAACGGTGTCGCGCGGACCCGCGCCAATTGCCTGCGCGTGTGCCGCGAAGGTCCGGTTGCGGTGGTCTATCCTGAAGGAGTGTGGTATCGCAACTGCACGCCCGAAGTCCTCGAGCGCATCATCCAGGAGCATCTGATCGGCGGCGTCCCCGTTGCCGAGTACGTGATCACAGCGCAGCCGCTCGACGGCGGTCGCGTCGATCCGAAGTAGACACCGCGTCCAATTTCACCCGGTTGGAAGATACGTCTTTGCGAGGGCGGTGAGCTCGCGCACCTGTGTGTCGATCCAGGTTGAATCTCTTCCCAGCGCGATCGCGAGCGCTTCAGCCACCGGCCGGGCCGCGCTCGCCGCGCGGCTCGCATTCAAGAACAACACGCGCGTGCGCCGGGCGAGGACGTCTTCGACCGTGCGCGCCATCTCTTCGCGCGCCAGCCGCGTGATTTCGCGCGCATCCGCGACGGACAGCGGGTTTCCGGCGAGCAGATTCGCTTCCAGGGTGGCGTTGGTTTCCGGAGGCCCGTTCAGGACCGCGACGGGATGCGCCGCCCGCTCCGCAATGCGGCCCTCGCGACCCGCCGCATCCATCGCATCCTTCGCCATCAAGCGATAGGTGGTCCACTTGCCGCCGCATATGGTGACCATTCCGTCCACCGTCTCGACACGATGGTCGCGCAGCACATTGGCGCTGCGTCCTTCCATGGCCGGCAGCGGACGCAGGCCGGCGAATGCGCTGAGCACATCGGCGCGCGCGGCAGTGCGCGTCAGATAGCGCGCGGCGTGCTCGAGCAGATAATCGATTTCCTCCAGTGTGGCGTGCGGCTCGTGCGCGGGTTCGTCGACGGGTACGTCGGTCGTGCCCACCAGCACGTGTCCGCGCCAGGGAATCATGAACACCACGCGGTCGTCGTCGGTGCGCGGCACCAGAACGGCCGTGTCGCCGGGAAGAAAGGAGCGCTCGAGCACGATGTGCGCGCCGCGGCTGAAGCGCAATAGCGGCGCGACAGCGCCGCGCAGTCTCCGCACCGAATCCGCGTAGACGCCCGCGGCGTTCACCACGACTCGTGCTCGCACCTGCAATTCGTCGCCGCGCTCGCCGTCACGAACGATGGCACCCGACACGCGCGTCCCGTCGTAAAGAAGACCCGTTACCGGCGCGTAGTTCATGAGAACCGCGCCGCGAGCCGCGGCTGCACGTGCGAGCTCGATGGCGAAGCGCGCATCGTCGAATTGGTAGTCGTGGTACACCA
>DATNGX010000270.1:0-2929 GCA_035605755.1 Candidatus Krumholzibacteriia bacterium | reverse complement strand
ACGGAAGCGGAAATATCTATCTTCACGGGACGTTCATGACGTCGATCGATCTTGGCGGCGGGCCGATGGCAAGCATGGGGGATTGGGACATTTTCCTGGCCAGGTTCGACGCGTCGGGCGTGCACCAGTGGAGTCAGCGCTTCGGTGATGCAACGCCGCAAGTGGCGAGCGGCATCGCGTCGGACAACGCCGGCAACCTCTATGTCGTGGGACGCTTCGGCGGAACGACGAATCTGGGCGGCCCTCCGTTGGTGGCCCCGGATGACTTGAACATTTACGTGGCCAAATTCAACTCGTCGGGGACGCACCAGTGGAGTCACGGCTACGGCGATGCGGCCGAACAGACTGGCACCGCTGTGACACTCGACGCAGCCGGGAACCCGTGGTTCTCCGGCTATTTCGACGGCAGTATCGATCTGGGCGGCGGAGTTCTGACGACGGCCGGAACCTACGACCTGTTTGTCGCGCAATTCGATCCCAGCGGTAATCATATTTGCAGCGGACGCTACGGCGATCTGGAAATTCAGTGGGGGACCGGCATGGCGGCCAATCAATTCGGCGACGTGTTCATGACCGGATCGATCTATGACAGTGTCGATTTCGGCGGCGGATGGTTGAGCTCGGCCGGCGATGAAGACTTTTTCATCGCGGATTTTGGAAGTACTGCCACCGGAGTCGCCGACACGCCCGTGCGCGCAGCGCTTTCCATTTCGTGCTATCCGAATCCATTCAATCCGGAGACGACGATTACGTACACATTGCCAACGAACGGACGCGCAACGATCGCTGTGTACGACGCGAAGGGCGCAAGCGTGAATACATTGTTCGACGGGGAACAGCAGGCCGGCACGCATGTCGTGCAGTGGAGCGGATTGGATGCGGCCGGGTATCGCGCGGGATCGGGTGTTTACTTTGCGCGTGTGGCGTTCGGTGCGTTGACACGCTCTTTCAAGATCGTGCTCTTGAAATAGCTGTTAATCAGGGTTTACGGCCGTTCTCATAGAATTCGAATGCCCCGAAATCACCGTCATTCGTGCTGTAGCTGCCGGAAGAGAACGCTCCACTCCCGGAGTTATAGGCGCGCAAGGTCATCCCTGTGAACTCATAGCTCTTAGTCTGTGCGTGAAGCGTTCCCGTGAATGTGAACCCGGGGCAGCCTGAGCCGGTCCAGTATCTGAATTGATCCAGGTCGGACCCGTTACATTCAAAATACGTGATACGGTCGCAATTCGTCTCGCCGAACTCCGGTTCTGTGTCGCTGTAACTGAAGTGTTCTGTCAGCGTGAACGAAGTGCTCGTGCCATTTGGTGTGAGGATGTATGTGCTGGCGGCCTTGGAGCACGAGTAGGGCCCCTCGGAATCGTCATCACACGCAGTTGCCCACGCCATGGTGAACAGGAGAAAACACCAAAGAAGCTGAAAGCGAATAGTCCTCATGGGCGGTGCAGCGCCTCCATCATAGCAATTAGCCCTTATCTTCCGGCACACTTTATACTATTCTCTCCCGTGTTTGCGGGCAACTCGATATCCGACTTGATCTTAGGTGGCCTCGTGTACCGAATCGAATCCAGGGTCCAGAATTCCAGCGCCGTCTTCAAGGAAAACGACGCGTTCCAGCGCGAGGCGTCGTCGCGTCTGCGCGAGCGGTTGGATGAAGTGAAGAAAGGCGGACCCGCGGCCGCGGTGGAGAAGCATCGTGCGCGCGGGAAGCTCACCGCGCGCGAGCGGATCGCCCGTCTCCTCGATCCCAACACACCGTTTCTCGAGTTCAGCGCACTGGCCGCCAACGGCATGTATGAGGACCAGGCGCCGAGCGCCGGCGTCATCACGGGCGCGGGTGTGGTGCACGGGCGCGAAGTGGTTGTCGTCGCCAACGACGCCACGGTCAAGGGCGGCACGTATTTCCCGATGACGGTTTTGAAGCACGTGCGCGCGCAGCAGATCGCGATCGAGAACAAGCTCCCGTGCGTGTACCTGGTGGATTCGGGCGGCGTGTTCCTGCCGCTGCAGGACGGCGTGTTCCCCGACAAGGATCACTTCGGACGCATTTTCTACAACCAGGCTGTAATGAGCGCGCAGGCGATTCCGCAGGTGTGCGCGGTGATGGGCTCGTGTACGGCGGGCGGCGCCTACGTGCCGGCCATGAGCGACGAAAACGTCATCGTCAAGAATCAGGGCACGATTTTCATCGGCGGGCCGCCCCTGGTGAAGGCGGCGACCGGCGTCGATGTCACACCGGAAGAGTTGGGCGGCGCCGATGTGCACACGCGCATCTCGGGCGTGTCGGACCATCTGGCCGAGAACGACGAGCACGCGTTGCAGATCCTGCGCAATGTGATCGAAGGGCTGGGTTGCGGTGAGCGCGCGCTGCTCGAAACGCACGAGAGCGAAGAGCCGCATTACGACCCGCAGGAGCTCTACGGCATCCTTTCCCGCGATCTCTCCAAGCCCTTCGACGTGCGCGAAGTGATCGCGCGCATCGTGGACGGCAGCCGCTTCCACGAGTTCAAGCCGCTCTACGGTACGACACTCGTCACCGGCTTTGCGCGCATCATGGGCTATCCGGTCGGGATCGTCGCCAACAATGGAATCCTGTTTGCCGAGAGCTCGCGCAAGGGCGCGCACTTCATCGAAATGTGCGCGGCGCGCAAAGTCCCGCTTCTATTTCTGCAGAACATCACCGGCTTCATCGTCGGCAAAGAATTCGAACACGGCGGCATTGCGCGCGATGGCGCCAAGATGGTGCACGCGGTCGCGGCGGCACAGGTGCCCAAGTTCACGGTCATCGTCGGCGGATCGTACGGCGCGGGCAACTACGCCATGTGCGGCCGCGGGTACTCGCCGCGCCTGTTATGGATGTGGCCCAGCGCCAAGATCTCCGTGATGGGTGGCCAGCAGGCGGCCGATGTGCTGTGGACGGTGAAGCAGT
>DATNGX010000269.1:0-4005 GCA_035605755.1 Candidatus Krumholzibacteriia bacterium | reverse complement strand
CCGCTTCCTTCTGAATTTCCTGCGCCGCCACAGCCTCGAAGCCTTCGCCTGGTACCGCGTGATCCTGGCCGCCGTTGTGGCCGCGTTCCTGCTGTTCTGATCCCGCCAGGGGCGAAACCTTCCTCCAGGTTCGCGCGTCTAATTGCCGGTCGCCATGGGGCCTTGATCGACGCAGGGTCAAGCGTTAACGTCATCATATCCCCACGGTTTACCTTTCGCCGCCCCGACCTTCCCCTCGAAAGGACCTGGCATGAAAGTCACTTCTATCGGAATCGTCTTCGCACTGGCTTTCCTCGGCTGCGCCACTCCGCCGGCCATGGAGTCCATCCGCACGCCCGGAGCCAAGAACATCCCACTGGGGATCGTGTTGCACCCGCTGTTGTCGACACAGACCGAGCGTGGCTGGATGAGAGGTTCGTTCGCACTCGACAGCCAGAATCGTGAATCCATCTACATCATGCCGCCCGCCAAGACCACGATGCAGGTGACCGAACGGAGCGAGCGCCTCACCAATATGCTGAACATCGAGCTCAGCCGGCGCGGATTCAAGCTGCGCGAGCTGCCCGTCGAAGCGACTCCCGCCAGAGAACAAAACACGTTTGCGGTGAGCCTCGCGCTTCTCGATGAGCTGCGCGAGCGCAACGATGTGCACGCCATCCTGATCGGGAACGCATTTTTTACGGGCCAGTACAACGACTCGTACGTGACGGACATGTACGTGAAAGTCGTGAACGTGGAGACGCTGGAAGTAATGTGTCAGATCATCGTCGACCACCACACCAATGGATGGTCGATGCCCGACGTGGTGAATGAAGTCGCGGATGAGCTGGCGTTCAACGCAGGGCTCGAGGTCGAGCAGGAAGAGCAGTAGCTCAGCGCCCGTAGCGTTCCTGCGCGCGGGCTCTGGCCTTGGCCGCTTCGACTTCGCGGTTGCGCGGCGGCGCGTGGGTCACGAAATGATCGACCAGTCGTCGCGCGACGGTCGCCACCTCATCCACCGCCTGATTGAACAGGTCCTCGTTGGCCCTGGAGGGCTTGGTGGTTCCGCTGATTTTCCTCACGAACTGAAGCGCCGACGCCCGGATCTCGTCGTCGGTTGCCGGCGGCTCAAAATTGGACAGGGTCCGGATGTTTCTGCACATGGTTGCCTCCCGGCGCCAAGCGTAGCATAATCCCGTCTCTCCCATGGAACACCGCGCCTGGAAATGGGTTCGTTTCGCGTATCCGCGCGAGATTCCCACCATGCTCCAGCCCGAGGAAACTCAATACCTCTACTGGCTGGGTGCATCGGTGTGGATGAGCGGGGGTATCGTGCTCGAGATCGGACCGTGGCTGGGGGGCAGCACGATATGCCTGGCCGCCGGCATGCACGCCTCGGGGCGTCCCTCCGAAGGACGGCTGCACGCGGTGGACAATTTTCTGTGGCGCGAATTCATGGTCGCGCGCGCGCCGCTTCCCATTCAGCCCGGCGAATCGTTCGAGCCGTACTTTCTCAAGAATCTCGAGATCTACCGCGACATCGTGGTGTCGCACGCGGCCACGCTTCCCGACGAGACCATCGAAGGGGACCACGAAGCGACTGCCAAACGATCCGCCAACGAAGCCAACGTCGGAGCGATGAACGTCGCGCCGGGTGACGGACCGATCGAGATCCTCTTCATCGACGGAGCCAAATCATGGCGCGGCATGGCGCATCTGCTGCGCATCGTGCGCGAGCGCCTCGTGCCCGGGAAAACGCTGCTGGTGTGCCAGGACTACAAGTACTGGGGGACGTACTGGGTGCCGATGATGCTGTCGCGGCTGAAGGAGTACGTGGAACCGGTGCACAACGTGCTTGGCGCCACCACGGTTGCCTTCCGTCTGAAGCGCGACATTCCTGCAGCCGCGTTGGATGCACTCGAGGATCACGTCGCGCGGATTCCCACCGAAAAAGGACTGGCGCTCATCGACGAGGCGCGCCGCCTGTTGATCGAGGACGGCGACCGGCTTGGTTCCGCGAATGTGTCGTTGTGTCGTGTGAGCTTTCTCGCACACCAGGGAAGAGGGGACGCGGCGGCGGTGGCGTTCAAGCAGTCGCAGGAAGCATGGCCGCCGTTTGCAAGCGCCGAGCAGCTGGAGCGCGCAAGAACCTATCTCAGGGACGAAAAGAAAATCGACATTGCTCGTCCGAAACGCTTTGTCGTCGAGAAAAAAGTGTTGGGTGCCGCGAGCAGGCTCAAGCGCAGCTGGTCATGATTGTGCCGCGCTAGCGCGCGGCTTTTTCCGCCCAGATCTCCGCCAGTCTCACGATGGTCTCGGCCGCCTTCTCCATCACCTGCACGGGAACCCATTCCAGCGTGGAGTGAATCGCCTCGCCACCGGCGAAGAGATTGGGGCAGGGAAGATTCATGTACGAAAGCCGCGCGCCGTCGGTGCCGCCGCGAATGATGGAGTGCTTCGGTGTTACGCCGATGCGTTTGATCGCTTCCTCCGCATACGTGACAAGACGCGGCTCCTTGTCGATCTGGTAGCGCATGTTGAGGTAGGACTCCTTGACGTCCACGTTGATCTTCGCCTTGGGGTGAAGCGCGCGCACTTCCTCGGCGATTCCTTCAATGATCTTCTTCTGCTTCTCGATGCCGCCCATCTCGAAGTCGCGCAGCAACAGGCGCAGGCTGGCCGAATTGTCCTGTCCGCTCATGACGTAGGGATGAATGTAGCCTTCGCGCTGGTCGGTCATTTCGGGACTCATCTCGCGCGGAAGACGCGTCAGGAAATCGCCCATGATGCGGATCGCGTTCACGAGCTTGCCCTTGGCGTAACCGGGGTGCACGCCGAACCCTTCGATGGCGATGGTGGCGCCATACGCGTTGAAGGTTTCGTACTCGATCTCACCCAGCGGGCCACCGTCCATTGTATATGCGAACGAAGCGCCGAAGCGCTTCACGTCGAACTTGTCGGCGCCGCGGCCGATCTCTTCGTCGGGCGTGAAGCCGATCTTCACCACACCGCGCGGGATGTCGGGGTTCTGGAGAAACAGATCGACGGCGGTCATGCACTCCGCCACACCCGCCTTGTCGTCCGCGCCCAGAAGCGTGGTGCCATCGGTGGTGACGATATCCATGCCCTTGTACATCTTCTCGAGGTTGGGATACTCGCTGACCTGGATCGCCTGTCCGGTGGTGCCGGGGAGCTTGATGTCACCGCCCTGGTAGTTCCTGTGCACGTGCGGCTGCACGTTGGTGCCGGTGATGGCGGGCGCCGTGTCGACGTGCGCGATGAACCCGACGACGGGCACGCGCGCCGCATCCTCGGGCGGCAGGTTCGACGGAATGGTGGCGAAGACATAGCCGTTGTCGTCGATGGTGGCGTCCTTGACTCCCATGCCGAGCAGCTCTTCGTGCAGGAGACGCAGGAGGTCCCACTGCTTGGCCGTGCTGGGGCACGACGTGGAGTTCTCGTCGGAACGAGTGTCGATCCTGACGTAACGAAGGAACCGGTCGAGCAGGGCTTCTTTCGGAGCGTTCATGTGAGTCCTATCGATGGTCGGCATGTTGGGATTGAGGCGGTTTGTGGTAGCGTAAACCGCAGAGGGCGAGGATATGCGTTTTGCGCGGCGGCGTCAATCCGCCCGCAGGCATGCATGGAGGGATTACATGAGAAGATGGTTGATCGGTTCTTTGATGGTGACAGGGTGTGCATTGTGCTCGAGTGCAGCGCTCGCGACGGAAATGGCGCGGCTGTCGCCGCGCGTCCTTCGCCCCGTGCACACATACTCCATCGTGGCCCGTGACTCCACCACGGGCGAGATCGGTGTGGCGGTGCAATCGCACTGGTTCTCGGTGGGCGCGCACGTGGTGTGGGCCGAAGCGGGCGTCGGTGCGGTGGCGACACAATCGTTCACCGAAGTTTCGTACGGGCCGCTCGGTCTGGAGCTCATGAAAGCGGGAAAGACCGCGCAGCAGGCCCTCGACGCCCTCATCGCTGCCGACCCGCAGGAAGCGGTGCGCCAGGTGGCGATGGTGG
>DATNGX010000268.1:0-4157 GCA_035605755.1 Candidatus Krumholzibacteriia bacterium | reverse complement strand
AGTTCCGTTCCGCTGGCGGCGAGCGCGTCGAGCATCACGTGCGGGTCCGGATAGCGCGACGTGCCCACGATGAGACGCGACTTGAATTCGCGTCCAGCAATAACGAGAGGATCGTGAATCTTGTCATTCATGGTGCGCTAGCCGCCTTGTACCGCGTTGATGACTTCGATGTTGTCTCCATCCGCGAGACGTACATCGTCCCATTTGCTTCTCGGGACGACGGTTGAATTTACGGCCACGGCCACGCCGATGGTGTTCTCCGTGATTCCATTCTCACGCAGCAACGTGACGAGCGTTGCAGGCCCGGCCAGGTTGGTTTCCTTGCCATTCATGGTGATTGTCATGCTGCTCACCGCGTGCTCGCAAAGCGATCGGGTGCGAACGCCGCCACGTCCTCGCCGAAGTCGCCGGTCAGAATGCCGCGGCATACCGCATCGGCCGTGGTGGGCGCGAAGAGAATGCCGTGCCGGAAGTGCCCGGTCGCCATGATGAGCCCGTGAATGCGCGTGGCGCCGACGAGCGGCAGATGATCGCGTGTGCCCGGGCGGAGCCCCACTTCCACGCGCTCGATGGGCAAATCATAAATCGACGGCACCATTTCCCATGCGTTCTCGAGAATGGTCTTGATGCCACCCGCGGTGGGCGTGGCGTCGAAGCCCGCCTCCTCCTGGGTCGCGCCCACGACCACGGTGCCGTCGTCCTTGGGAAGCAGATACGCGCGCGGTCCGCGCACGACGTGCTTCATGGCAAAGTCGGTTGTGCGCGTGAGGCGCAGAATCTGCCCGCGAATCGGACGCACCTGCGGAACCACGTCCGCGGGCATGCCGTCGATGGTGCCGGACCATGCGCCCGCGCACACGACGACCGTGTCAGCCGTTATGGTCTCGCCATCCAATTCGACACCGGCCACGGTTTCGTCGTTGATGACGATGCGCTGAACCCGCGCACTCTCGCGCACCTCGACACCGCGACGGTTGCACGCGCGCACCAGCGCGGGGAGCAGCGCGCGCGGATTGACCTGGCCGTCGTACGCAATCCACATCGCCGCGGAAACCCGCGGCGTGAGCGTGGGCTCCATCTCGCGCGCCTCGGTACCGGTGAGCCACTCGACGGGAAGTTCGGCGTGGCGACGGTGCTCGTACACCCGGCGCATCGCCTCCACGTCGTCGCGATGGATGGCAACGATGATCGAGCCTTCTTCGCCCAGCACCACCGGCATATCGGCGTCGCGCGAGACTTCCGAAACAAACGCACGGTACCGCTCGCGCGACAAACGCGCGAACTTGATGAAGTGCGGGTCCTCGAAGCCGGCTTCGGCGATGGGCGCAATCATGCCCGCCGACACCCGGCTGGTGCCTTCACCGGCGCGGTTGGCGTCCAGGAGCAGGATCTCGTCGCGTGTGTTCTCGCGCGCGAGCCGCCACGCAATCGAAAGTCCGATCACGCCGGCGCCGACGATGATGATGCGGGAAGAATTGGAGGAAGCGCCCAAAAGAAAAAACCACCGTTCCACACCGGATGGCGGAAGGCGGCGGCCTCGTCGCGAATTCCCTCCGCCGGCATTACCCGGATCAGGTGTTTGGGTTTGATCTCAGCCCGTTGCGCGCGCGACGAGCACCCCATATGTTCACCTGTCACAGTACGCGTGCCGAATGGGGAAGTCAAGGCGCCCCCGGCCCTCGCCGGGACGCGTGCCGCCGTGTATAATGGCACCCCGGCGCGAGATCCCCGCTACGCGCCGCTTACGGAGGAAAAAATGCACAACGCAGTCAAGGGCGCCGGACTCTTCGTCGCGGCCGCCGTCACCGCAGGATTCATCTTGATGACACAGCAAGATTCGGCACTCGCCAAAAAGTACAAGTATCCCGAAGCAGCCAAGGGCGACGTCGTGGATGATTTTCACGGCACCAAGGTCGCCGACCCGTATCGCTGGATGGAAGATCCCGATGCGAAGGAAACCCAGGAGTGGGTGACGAAGCAGAACCAGCTCACGCGCGCGTACATTGATTCCTACGCCGCGCGCGAAGCCATTGAAGACCGTCTGAAGTCGCTCTTCAACTACGAGCGCTACTCCCTCCCGACGCGCGAGGGCGGCCGCTATTTCTTCAGCAAGAATGACGGTCTGCAGAATCAGAACGTGCTCTACATGCAGAAGGGTCTCACAGGCGAGCCCGTGGTCGTGCTCGATCCCAACAAGCTCAGCGAGGACGGCACGGTCGCGCTCACCGGCACGAGCTATACCCACGACGGCGCACTGCTCGGTTACGGGCTGTCGTCGGCGGGCAGCGACTGGCAGGAGCTGCATGTGCGCGACATCGACGCCGGCAAGGACTTCGACGAAGCGCTCAAATGGTGCAAGTTCGCTGGCATCGCGTGGAAGGACGACAAGAGCGGCTTCTGGTACAACCGCTTCCCGGCCGACGGCGAGCCCGGCAGCGAGCAGCAGGGCACGCACAGCCGCGTGTGCTGGCACAAGCTCGGCACCCAGCAGTCGGAAGATGTCATCGTCCACAAGGATGATCAGAACGTCGAGCTCGGCTTCCAGCCCTACAGCAGCGACGACGGCAAGTATGTGTTCCTGTTCGTGTACCACGGCACCGCTCCGGAGAACGGCATCTACTACCGCACGCAGGACAGCAATGAGCCGTTCGTGCACCTGATCGAGCACAACATCGCATCGTTCACCCCCATCGACAACATCGGCTCCACGGTGTACATGCGCACCGACCTGGACGCGCCGCGCGGCCGCGTGGTGGCGATCGATCTCAACAATCCGGCGAAGGAAAACTGGAAGGAAATCATCCCGCAGCAGAAGGACGTGATCGACGGCGTGTCGCTCGTGAACGACGAGCTCGTCGTCAATTACATGACCGATGCGCACAACCGGCTCATGCTCTACAAGCTGGACGGAACTCTCGACCGCGAGATTGCACTGCCGGGAATCGGCACCATCGACGGCGCGGCGGGACGCCGCGAAGACAAGGAGCTGTTCTACTCCTTCACGTCGTTCACGTATCCCAGCACGTCGTTCCGCTATGACTTCGCGACCGGCAAGAGCGAGACCTTCCATGCACCCAAGGTGGAGTTCGATCCGGCGCAGTACGAGACCAAACAGGTCTTCTACGCGTCGAAGGACGGCACCAAGATTCCGATGTTCATCACCCACAAGAAGGGACTCAAGCTCGACGGCAAGAATCCCACGCTGCTCTACGGCTACGGCGGCTTCAACATCGCCATGACGCCGTCATTCTCGGCCTCGCGCGTGGTCTGGCTCGAGAACGGCGGCGTGTATGCGCTGGCCTGCCTGCGCGGCGGCAGCGAATACGGGGAAGAGTGGCACGAAGCGGGAACACTCGAGCGCAAGCAGAACGTGTTCGATGACTTCATCGCCGGCGGTGAGTATCTGATCAAGGAGAAGTACACGTCCAAGAAGCTGCTCGTGATCCAGGGTGGCTCGAATGGCGGACTGCTCACCGCGGCCGTCACCGTGCAGCGGCCCGATCTGTTCGGCGCCGTCCTGTGCCAGGTGCCTGTCATCGACATGTATCGCTACCACCGGTTCACAATCGGAAAGTACTGGGTCTCCGATTATGGAAACGCCGAGGAAAGTGCGAAGGATTTCGCATTCCTCTCCAAGTACTCGCCGTTGCACAATGTAAAGCAGGGTGTGAAATATCCGCCCATGCTCATCACCACGGCGGACCATGACGACCGTGTCGCGCCCGCGCATGCCGAGAAATTTGCGGCCACAATGCAGGCCAAGGACGGCGGCGACAACCCCATCCTGATCCGCGTTGAAACCCGCGCGGGCCACGGCGGTGGCAAGCCGGTATCGAAGCAGATCGAAGAGCTGTCGGATATGTATTCGTTCGTCTTCAAGACACTGGGTGTGAAACCCGAGAGCGTTTGGGCGAACCTCAAAGAGAAACCGCACAAGGGCTAGCTCAGCGCAATGTCTTCCCGGAGTCGGGCGCCGTGATGGAACGGCGCCCGACCCGTTCTACTCTCCTCTGCCGGGCTGTTCTATCCTATGGAGCACGCGCGGCCCCCTGCGAAACCCGGCATGAATGCCTGCTGATGTACTATCCTTGTAACTGAAGGACCGGGAGGAATCGGAAGCAATGAAGTTTGCAATACCGGCCGCGCTGGCCGCCGCG
>DATNGX010000267.1:0-3500 GCA_035605755.1 Candidatus Krumholzibacteriia bacterium | reverse complement strand
CTGAGATGGCATTGCTTTCGGGTTGTGCAGTCATCTTCGGTGGTTACTCCGTTGAGACACTCTGGTTGACGATCTGGCGCACGGCCGCGCGCAGCGCGTGCCACGGGAGCGTGGCGCATTTGACGCGCACCGGGAATTCGCGCACGCCTTCGAACACGGCCAGCTTCCCCAGCGCTTCCGTCTCCGCGTCGCCGGCCGGCGCGTCGGCGGTGACGAGATCATGGAAGCGGCCGAAGAGCGCTTCCGCATCGGCCACGTTCATCCCTTTGACCGCTTCGGTCATGAGCGAGCAGCTGGCGATGCAGATGGCGCAGCCGCTGCCTTCAAATGACAGGTTCTGGATGCTATCGCCCTCGATGTGCGCGTACACGGTGACGCGATCGCCGCACAGGGGATTGAATCCCTCGGCCTCGCGGTTGGCATCCGCGAGCTTCCCGAAGTTCCGCGGGTGGCGGTGATGATCGAGGATCATCTCCTGATACAGTTCGCGCAATTCGCTCATCGGCTATCCCTTGAAAACTTCCTGCACTTTTTGAATCCCCGCCGCCAGCTTGTCGACATCGTCGCGCGTGTTGTAGAACGCGAACGACGCCCGGTTGGTGGCCGGTACACCGAAGAAATCCATCACGGGCTGCGTGCAGTGATGCCCGGCGCGGATGGCGATGCCCTCGTGGTCGAGGATCATGCCCGCGTCGTGCGGATGGATGCCCTCGATGGTGAACGAAACGACCCCGGCGCGATGGGCGGGAGTTCCAATCAAGGTTACACCTCGAATGCCGGCGATGCGCTCGACTGCGTATGACACCAACTCGCGCTCATGCGCGGCGACGGCGTCCCATCCGAGACCATTCAAATAGTCGATGGCTGCTCCCAATCCGACCACGGCTGCAATGTCGGGTGTGCCCGCTTCGAGCCGGTGCGGCAGCACGTTGAATGTCGTCTTCGCGAAAGATACGGAGGCAATCATGTCGCCGCCACCCTGATACGGGGGCAGCGTTTCGAGAAGCTCGCGCCGGCCGTACAGGATGCCCGAGCCGGTGGGCCCGAACATCTTGTGCCCCGAGAAAACGTAGAAGTCGGCTCCGAGTGCGCGCACGTCCACTTTGAAATGGGGCAGCGCCTGCGCACCGTCGATCAGAACCGGAACGCCGCGCTCGTGCGCGAGCTGGATGACCTCTTCCACCGGGTTTACGGTGCCGAGCGAGTTGGACACGTGTGCGATCGCGACCAGCTTCGTGCGCTCGTTCAACAGCTGGCGATACTCGTCCATGACGATGTCGCCGCTGTAGTCGATCGGGATGACGCGCAACTTCGCGCCCGAACGCTCACACAGAAGCTGCCAGGGCACGATGTTGGAATGGTGCTCCAGCGCCGAAATGATGATCTCGTCGCCCGGCTTGAAGCGCGCGCCAAACGAGCTCGCCACCAGGTTGATCCCTTCGGTGGTGCCGCGCACAAAGATGATTTCGGACAACTCCGCCGCATTGATGAGCGCACGCACTTTCTCCCGCGCGCCTTCGTAGAGCTCGGTGGCGTGCACGGAGAGGGTATGGACGCCGCGGTGCACGTTGGCGTTGTCGTGCTTGTAGAAATCGGAGACGGCGTCGATGACGGCGCGCGGCTTCTGCGACGTCGCCGCGTTGTCCAGGTACACCAGCGGCTTGCCGTGGACTTCCTGCGCCAGCGCCGGAAAATCGGCGCGCACTTTGGCGACGTCGAAAACGGGGGCGGAGGATGTGGTGGTGTGGGTCATGACAGAACCTAACCGCGCTCTCTACGCGAGCGCTCCAGCCATGCGAACAGGTCGTCCTCGAGACGGAGCTTGAGCGCCGTTTCGCCGATGCGCTCCAGCACCTCGCTCGCAAACGCGTACACCATGAGGTCGCGCGCGTCGGTGGCGGGAATGCCGCGCGAGCGCATGTAGAACACCGCGTCGTCGTCGGTCTTCCCGATGGCGGCGCCGTGGGTGCACTTCACGTCGTCGGCGAAAATCTCGAGCTGGGGGTTCGAATTGATGCGCGCGTCGTCGGACAGCAACATGCAGTTGTTCTCCTGCTTGGCGTCCGTTTTCTGCGCGATCGGATCCACATAAATGCGGCCGTTGAACACGCCGCGCGAATGCCCGTCCAGGATGCCCTTGTAGAGCTCGAAGCTGTGGCAGTGCGGCTTGGCGTGGCGAATGAAGGTGTGATTGTCGACGTGCTGGCGGCCGCCGGCGAGATAGAGACCGTCGACGCGCGCGTCGACGCCTTCGCCGTCCAGAATGGTGTGCACGTCGTTGCGCACCAGTGCTCCGCCCATCGACACGTTCATGGTGGAGAAGCGCGCGCTGGTGCCAAGCGTGGCGTGCTGCATCGCAATGTGGAACGCGCGCGTGCTCTCGCGCTGCACCTTCCAGTGCGTGATGGACGCGTTGTCGCCGCACACCATCTCGCTCACGGCGTTGGTGAAGTAGGGGGCATCGTCGAGCGCAATGTAGCTTTCCACAATCGTCACTTCGGCGCTGCGATCCGCAATGACCACCAGCCGCGGGTGCGTCATGGCCGGCGCGGAGCCGGGAACCGTCACGTGCACCACGTGCACAGGCTTGTCGAGGACGACCGAGTCCGCCACTTCCAGATACACGCCCTCGGTCCAGAATGCGGTATTGAGTGCAGCAAAGCGTTGCTGGTTGAGCTCGATGTGTTTCCCGAGAAGGGTGTGAACGCGGTTGCTTCGCTCCTTCAGGGCGAGGGACAAGGGCCCCATCCAGACTCCGCTCTGCTTCGCGATTCGCGACAGCGATGGCGCGGCGTATCCGTTTACAAAGACGAGACGATGGCAGTGCGAATCATCAAAGGTTCGCTCAACAATCGTGGCTTCGTCGATTTTCGTCGCCACCTGCCCCGCAGGCCGGAAATCCAGCTCGGCTATGGGGCGCGTGCGCGTGAAGCGCCATTCTTCTTCGCGCAGAGTGGGGAAGCCGAGTGACTTGAAGCGCTCGATGCCGGTGCGGCGCAGGTCGTGTACCCACGTCGGATCTTCCTTGCGCAGGCCCGGCTCCAGCTCGGCGAATGTGCTTTCGTATGCGGAAACGCCCGGCATTTACTTCGTGACCTCCTCGTAGCCCTCTTTTTCGAGCTCGAGTGCCAGCTCTTTTCCGCCGGTCTTGATGATCTTGCCGTCCACGAACACGTGCACGACGTCGGGAACGATGTAGTTCAAGAGGCGCTGGTAGTGCGTGATGACCACCATGGCACGATCGGGACTGCGCAGCGCGTTGACGCCGTTGGCCACGATGCGCAGCGCGTCGATGTCGAGGCCGGAGTCGGTCTCGTCCATCACGCACAGCTTGGGATCCAGAATCGCCATCTGCAGGATCTCGTTGCGCTTCTTCTCGCCACCCGAAAAGCCCTCGTTGACGCCGCGATTGAGGAACGATTCGTCCATGTGCATGAGCTGCATGCGCTCGCGAACCATGGCGAGAAACTCGAATGCGTCGACCTCGGACTCGCCACGGT
>DATNGX010000266.1:0-2033 GCA_035605755.1 Candidatus Krumholzibacteriia bacterium | reverse complement strand
CGCTGGATGCGATCCGCATCCTGGCCCCACTGCTCGAGGCCTTTCTTCCAGCGCTCGGCTTCTTTCGCGGCAAATTCATCCGGCGACACGCCCGCCTGGCGCGCAGCGTCATCGTTGATCCAGGGGCGGAACGACGCCGCGTCGAGCTTCGGAAAGGTGAGCAGCAGGTTGGAGAGGTCACCCTTGGGGTCGATCACGATGGACGGAATGCCGTCGATCGCCGCTTCTTCCAGAAGCGAAACGCACAAGCCCGTCTTGCCGCTGCCCGTCATGCCGACGCACACCGCGTGCGTGGTCAGATCCTTCGAGTCGTACAGAATGGGGATGTCGGTGGTCTTGTGGCTCGCGGGATCGTACTCGCGGCCAAGGTAGAAAACGCCGAGTTTTTCGAATGATTGTTCCATGCGCACGAGAATAGACCAAGCAGACACAGCCGGCAACCTCGCGCGACAGGCACAAAAAAAACGGCGCGGGTTGTGCCGCGCCGTTGCCGTTCTCACCGCTTGTGCGGGACACAGTCACGAACCCGCGCAAACCGGTTTGAGAAATGTGCACGAATAGGACGTCACCGGTGCTGCATCGCCACGACAAACAACGTCAGTGCGAATCCGGCGTCATTCCGCTTCGTGCACATGCAACCTAGGGTGTTGATCCGGGGGTGTCAACCACGACGCGATCGGGAGTAGTACCGAATTGCCCGCGTGACATCAGGCTTTCCGCTCAGCACGCGCCCGATGCAGCCCAAGCGCATAGAACACCGCGTGCGTTGTGAGATAGACGATCCCGAACGACCACACAACATCGCTCAGGAAGTGTGCGCCCTGCGCGATGCGCGCATAGCCCATGAGCGATCCGTACCCGATTCCAACCGCGAGCACGGCTGCAGCCTTCGCGCGCGAACGCTTGAGAAAGAGCAGATACGGCGCGAACAGATACGCCGCGACCGCCGTATGCCCCGAGCAGAACGACGCGCCATACTCGCGCGGGCTCATGACCAGCGGCGGCACATATTCGCGCGTGCCGCCCAGTTCCACGAGATCGCGTGGTCGCGGGCGACCCCAGTGGTCCTTGAAGACATCGTTGACGATGAGTCCCGGGCCGGTGAGCATGACGAGTGTCAGAAACAGCGCGACGCGGCGTGCCCGTCGCAGGCGCGGCATGGCAAACGAGAGCAGGAACACGACGAGCCCACCGATCGCCAGCGCCAGCGGCGGGATCATGCCGTAGTGCTTCATCCAGTGCCAGAGAGGCTGCGCCCCGGTAGGAAATCCTTCGCCCGGCACGTAGAAGTGGCGCGCGATGCGCACGTCGAGATCGGTGCGGAAGAACATGACCGTGATGGCCGCGAGCAACAAAAGCGGGATCACCAGATCGAGAACCAGGCGCCGCGACATGACGATCAGATGCGCGCCTGGTAGGTGTAGAGATCGTAGTAGCGTCCGTGAGCGGCAATGAGCTCGTCGTGCGTGCCGCGTTCGACGATGCGGCCGCCCTCGAGAACGAGGATGCGATCGGCCTGGCGGATGGTGCTCAGGCGGTGAGCAATCACCAGAGTTGTGCGCCCCTGCATCAGCGCGGCGAGACTCTTCTGGATCAACGCTTCGCTTTCGGTGTCGAGACTCGAGGTGGCTTCGTCGAGGATCAGAATACGCGGGTTGGCGAGGATCGCACGGGCGAGCGACACGCGCTGACGCTGGCCGCCCGAGAGCTTCACTCCGCGCTCGCCGATCAGCGTGTCGAGCCCCTTGTCGAAGCGATCCGTGAACTCGCTGACATAGGCCGCCTTGGTCGCCGCGATGACTTCATCCTCGCGCGCACCCGGACGCGCAAAGAGAATGTTGTCGCGGATGGTTCCCTCGAAGAGAAACTCGTCCTGCAGCACCACGCCGAGATGCTCGCGATAGCTCTCGAGCTTCACGGTGGCGAGATCGTGGCCGTCGATGCGGACCACACCGCGCGAAGGGATGCGAAACGATGCTGCCAGCCCCGCAATCGTCGACTTCCCCGAGCCCGAGCTCCCCACCAGCGCCGTC
>DATNGX010000265.1:0-4079 GCA_035605755.1 Candidatus Krumholzibacteriia bacterium | reverse complement strand
GTTCGCATGCTCGCCGCTGATCTCACCGACGCGGACGTCATCACCATCATCGAGTCGTGTTTGCTGGCGCCGTCGCCCGACGCGTCGCTGCGCAACATCGAACGTTATCTCGAAATTGCGGGCAGCCCGTCGGTGTTCCTGCGCACCATGCTCTCCGCGCCACCCGTGCTGGGCCTTGTCACCATCGTGTTCGGCACGAGCCAGCACCTCTCCGACATCTTGATTCGCCAGCCCGGGCTCATTTACTGGCTGATGGAGCAGGCGACATGGGAAACACCCGACACGGTGGAGAGCTATGAGGCATGGCTCGACAACGAAGCGGATCGTTTTCGCAGCGTGGAAGCAAAGTTCAACGCCATTCGCCGTGCGCACCGCCAGGCGCTGCTGAAAATCGGCGTCCTCGACCTGGTGAGCGAAATTCCTGTCGAAGAAGTGACGCGCCGGCTCTCGGCCCTGGCCGACGCGTGCGCGCGCGTGGTGCTCGATGTCGTGTTTGAGAACGCCGACGTGGAGCTCGCACTGCCGCGCGCGTTGGTTGTGATTGCCATGGGCAAGCTGGGCGGTGGTGAGCTCAACTACAGCAGTGACATCGACCTCATCTTCGCCAGCAGCGACGCGGACGATGACACGATGCACCAGTATTCGCGCGTGGCACGGCGCTTCACCGAGGCCATGTCGACGCTCACCGAGGAAGGCTATCTCTATCGCGTCGATCTGCGCTTGCGTCCCGACGGCAAGGCGGGTCCCCTCGTGAATTCGGACACCGCACTGCGACTCTATTATGAGCACCGCGGACGGCCGTGGGAGTTTCAAGCCTTGTTGAAGGCGCGCCCGATCGCGGGGGATCTCGAGCTGGGCGCCCGGCTCCTCGCCGATCTCGACAAGCTGATCTTCAATCCGGCCCTTCCGTACTCGCCGCTCGACACGGTCGGCGCCATGCGCGACCAGATCAAGGACCACGCCGGCGCAACCCAGCGCGGCTACAACATCAAGCTCATGGCGGGCGGCATTCGCGATATCGAATTCATCGCGCAGGCGCTGCAGATCATGCATGGACAGCAGCATCCCGAGGTCCGCACGCCGACCACGCTAGACGCACTCGCGCGATTGCATCGGCACGGCGTTCTGAAGGAGTGGGATGCAGACAACCTCGCGGCGGCTTATCGGTTCTTGCGTCTCGTCGAACACCGCCTGCAGATGATGCACCAGCTGCAAACGCACACCCTGCCCGACAGCGACGAAGAGATCGCGCTTCTCGCGCGGCGTGTGTCGAACGGACCGCTGGGCTCGTTCACAACCGACACCTTCATCGACACCATTTCCAGGCACCTCAATCACGTGCGCGCACTCGCCGACAGTTTCTTTGCGGGCGAGCCCGTGCATCCGCACTCGGTGCTGCTCATGCTGCCGGAGGACAGCGAGCGCGCCATGTCCATCGTGCGCCAGTACGGCATCCAGGACGTGTCGCGCGCGATTCGCACCCTGCACGCCATGGCGTACGGCTCTTTTCCGCGCCTGCTCGACCGTCGCGCGCGCGCGGCGTTCGAGGACCTGCTTCCGCTTCTCCTCGAAGACGCCGCACACACAGGCAATCCCGAACAGACGCTCGCGCACGTCGCGTCGATCGCGACGGCCGAGAAGAGCGAAGCGTCGTTCTATCGCATGCTTGTCGACTCGCCTTCCATCCGCAAGCTCGTGATGGCCATTGCAGGCATGTCGTCGATGCTGACGCGCGAGCTGTGCGCGCAGATCGGCGTGCTCGATTCGCTGATAGAAGAGGACGGGACCACGGTGGAGAACATGCTCGACAACGTGCCCGAGTGGGAGCGCTTCTCCGCGCTGGATGTGACGGCGCGGCGCGGACTCGCCAGCGCGGCCGCCGAGCGTCAGAATCGCGAGCGCATGTGGTTCGAACGGCTGCGCCTGTTCACCTTCGCCGAATGTCTGCGCAACCACTTCGAGAACGGTCCCCACGGTGCCACCGGCGAGAAAGCGCGCGCGCGTGCGGCTCGTGCGCATCTCTCCGTTGCCTTCGATGAAATGGTGCCCGAGAAAGATCGCGTCGCCGTCTTCGCGTTTGGCTCCTACGCCACCGGTGAACCGCGCATCCACAGCGATCTCGACCTCATCGTGGTCGCCGACGGTGTCGATCTGCCCGACCTCATGACACGCGTCCAGGTGCTCAATCAGTGGTTCATGGACGGGCGCATTCTGAAGCTCGACTTCCGGCTCCGTGCCGAGGGCGCGAGCTCGCCTTTGGTTCAGGACCTCTCGTTCTACGACGACTACTTCACCCGGCGGGCGTCCCTGTGGGAGCGCGTCGCCTTTTCCAAGTGTGCGTACTGGTGGGGCGGCGACGAGATTCGCAGACAGTTCCAGAAACGTTTGCGTTCATTCGTCGTGCGCGAGTTCCTCCCCAACGAAGTCACACAGCTCGTCGCCATGCGCAAAAGAGTCGAAGCACTCGCCCCCAAACATTTCACCGAGTGGGACACCAAGCGCTCCGCCGGCGGCCGCTACGACATAGAGTATCTGACCGCCGTGGGAATGGCGGCGACATGCGGCGACCGTCTCGACTACTTCACCATGAGCTCCGCCGAACGCGTACGCGCGCTGGTGCAATCGGGCTATCTCACCAAAGACGATGGCGACGTATTGGAGGAAGCGCTCGCGTTGTTCACCCTTGTCGAGCACTTCATCGAGCTGCAGGAGATGACACACCCGGGAAGCGCGGAGAAGGCGAAACGCATAACGGACTATGTCACGTCGGCTTTCGAGTCGGTCGGGCAGAGCTACCAGAGCATCTCGGAACTGAAGGCGCGCGTTCGGGAACGCTACCAGAGCAGGATCGCGTAATCACTTCCCCGCCGTCCAGGCGCTGATCGCGTCTTCGAGTTTGTCGCGCGCTTCGGACAGCTTCGGTCCTTCGTACAATTTCTTCCCGTCCGCGCCACGCACATAGAACGAGTCGATGGCCTTGGTGGCTTCGGTGGAGACTTTGGCGCGGGCAATGGAGAGGCCGAGCTGCGAGAGCGTGCGCGTGATGGCGTAGAGCAGACCGGGCCGGTCGGACGCGAACACATCTATAATGGTGTACTCGTCGGAGGTGTCGTTCTCGAACTTCACCTGGGTCTGATACGGAATTGCCGCTCTGGTGACCCGGCGCCAGCGTTGCGCGTGACGTCGCGTCGCCGCATCGAGATCCATTTTTCCCGCGAACACATTTTTGAGATCGCTGCGCAGGTGTTCGATGCGCAGGAGCGTCTCTTCGGGTGTCATCAAGTCGCCGCGGTCGACGGGCTCGGTGACGAACACGTCCACCACCTTGCCGTCTTTTCTTGTGAACGCGAACGCATTCAGAATGGTGAAGTCGTTGATGGCGAGCACACCGCACAACTCGGAAAGACGGTAGGGTTTGTCCTGGGTGCAGAACGTGATCTCGTGGGCCGCGCCACTGTAGCGGTGTCCCACCACGATGGGCTGGTGGTCGAGTTGCGCGATCATCTGGATGTGCTCGCGCACGAGGTCGGCGCTCATGGTGAGCAGATAGCCGCCGGGCAGGAGATCCAGATGTTCCAACGCCTGCGTCCGCTCGTGGCCTTCGGCGAACGCCTCCAACAGGCGCTCCTTGTGCTGCTCGTACACCTCACGCGGCTGCTTCTCACGCCGCGCCATGAAGTCGTACGCGCGCACGTACAGCTCCCAGAGGAGCGTGCGCTTCCATTCATTCCATACCAGCGGGGACGTGGCGCGATAATCGGCGTAGGTGAGCAGCGTGAGGTATTTCAACCGCTGTCGCGTGCGGATGCGATCGCAGAACGCGGTGATGGTGCCGAGGTCGGAAGGATCGCGCCGCTGGCTGAAGTGCGACAGGACGAGATGGTTCTCCACCAGGAAGCACACGAGCTCGATCTCTTCGATGGGCAGATCCATGCGCTCGAGAATGGTGCGCGAGAGAATGGCGCCGCGTACGGCGTGATCGTGTCCTTCGATTTTCCCCACATCGTGCAGGAGTGCGGCGAGAAACAACACGCGCTTCTCGGGCAGTTCCGAATACAGCCGCACGAGCGAATCGCCGG
>DATNGX010000264.1:0-5891 GCA_035605755.1 Candidatus Krumholzibacteriia bacterium | reverse complement strand
TAATACGCGGCGGCTTTCTGCGAGCCATCGAGATCGCCGAGCATCGCAGTCACGCGTGCGTCGAGATAGTTGAGAGTCTCGCTGCGCTCGACGGCGCTGAGCTTGCGCGCGCGTTCGAATGTCATCCCAAGGTCGGTGAGAGATGACGCGGGCTGTTTTTCCGCGGCTATCGCGGCGGTGCTCGCCGCGATACCAATGGCAGCAACAATCATGATTGGGAGTCGCTTCATGATGATTGCCTCCGTTAGTTGACGATGACCGGGACGCCGCCCTGCGGGCCCTGGGTAGTGATTTCGACCTTGTGGTCCTCGGCGCGGAGCACACGGCCCTCTTCGTCGGTGACCACGAGGCGATATGTGTAGTAACCGTCCGGAAGCGTCATGCCGTTTTCATCCTTGCCGTCCCACATCACGTGAGCCGGGGGCGTTCCCATGCCGCCGAACGTGCGCACGATTTCGTTGTGCTTGTCGATGACGTCGAGCTGCCACGTCTTGGTCTCCGCCTTGGTGCGCGACTTGATGTTGATCTTCGTCACCGAGTTCTCGCCGATGGGCGAGAACACTTCGGGTGAGGCGTACGAGTTGGCGAAGAAGCCGCCGAAGCGGTACGACACCGCGATGTAGTGCACGAGACCGAGCTCGTGGTCGTTCATGCCGTAGTCGAACTGCATCTGCGGATTGAGGCGGTAGCTGAAACCACCCGCGGCTTCGGTGTCGTTGTAGCCCGCGCGCACGCCGAACTGGTCCATGAACCACACTTCAGTGCCGGCGTGGAACGTGGTACCGGGGCCGTCACGATGGTCGGCCTCCAGAGAAAGCAGACCCTTGCCGTGCATGTAGCCCACGGCCACGCCGCCGCGCACTTCCATCGGATAGGTTTCCGAGACGTCGCGCGGCGACAGTGACGGACCGCCCAGGTTCAACATCGAGAGGCCGAGCTTCACGCGCGGCACGAGCTGGTAGAGCACACCGACATCGGCGCCCACGCCCGTCGACTTGAAGTCCTCCACCTGCTGGTTGACGATCTTGAGATTCGCGCCCAGCGCGAATTTCTGCGTGAGACTCTTCGAGGCGCTGATCAGGAACGCCATGTCCTTGTTGTCGAACGTTCCCAGCGAGTTGTTCATTTCATCGGTGCGCTCGAAGCCGCCGCTGTTCATTGAGAGCATGGCGAAACCCAACGTGGGCAATCGCCTTGCCGGCATGACAAAGCCGATCGTGTTGATCGATGTTTCCTGGAAATAACGCGCGGTCTCGAAGTGCACTTCATTCTGCAATGACTGCGTGAGACCGGCCGGGTTCCAGACCATCCCCAGCGGATCGTCCGCGGCGGCGACGAAGGCGCCACCCAGGCCGATCGAGCGCGCCGATGCGTAACGTGCGAGCCAGTCGCCCGGCATGCCGTTGCTGGCCTCTTCCGCGTGCGCGACGTTGACCATCGCGCTCAAAAGACACTGCATCAGAATCATCGCCGCGAAGGCGGGCGTACCGCGCAGGACGGCGCGCAGCATCGAACTGATTCGTTTCATGCGACGCATGTTCATCCCTCCTGTTAGCGAACGACCGCAATCTTGCGGTTCATGGTGTGAAGCGTTTCGCCCTGGCCGGCGGCTTCGATGCGAAGCACATAGCCGCCGCTGGCAACAATTTCGCCCTTGCCGTTCTTGCCGTCCCACAGGACGGTGTTGAGTCCCGCGCTGCCGCCTTCCGATCCGGGCGTGAAGCTCTTCTGCCACACCAGGCCGCCCGTGATCGTGAAGATCTTGAGCGTCACCGTGGCGTTGTCGTCGAGCTTGTACGCGATCGTCGTCGGCGCTTCGCCGGGATGGAACGGATTGGGATAGTTGGTGAGATATCCGCCGGCCGCGGTCGGATCCACGAACGCGGTCTCGATATCGAGATCAGCGCTGAGCGCGCCCGACACCGCGTGCACACGGTCTGTCTCGGGAGTGCGCGGGCTCCGGAAGTCGCAACGCGCGACACCCGCGTCCGACGTCACCGAATCGATCGGCGCCAGCGAGCCGCTGCCGGAGAGGAGCGTGAACGTGAGGGGACGGTTCGGCACGCCGTTGTCGTACGCGTCGACGACGCGCGCGCTCACGGTGCCGCGGCGGTTGCCGCCCAGCCACTTCGGGCTCACCGAAAGTTTGATCTCGGCGGGCGCACCCGGCGCGACCGTCACCACTTCGGTGGTGGCCGGCGCATTACCGGCATCGTCGGTCACGATCAGAATGATCGGTTCGGCGTACGTGTATGTCTCCGCCTGGGCGTGCTGGCCCTGGAGGAGCTGGAACGACGTGCTGTAGAGCTTGCCCTTGCCCGCTGCCAGCGTGTTGGCGTTCTTCACCGTCACGGTGACGGCCGAGTTCATTTCCTGGATCACGCTGCCGGCGTCGTTGGTGATTCTCACCGTGAGCGTGAACTGTTCGCCCGCCTGTACATTGAGCGGCGCAACGCTGGCTTCGAGGTGGAAGCCGCTCGAGATCATGCGCACCTGCGTGGTGCTGGTCGGCATGGCGGGCTTGGACGGAACCGAGGCCGTGATCTGCTGGAAGCCGCCCGTCGAAAGGCGCACGCTCATCTGAGCCACTCCGTCGACCATGGCCTGGTCGGCGGGAATCTGCACGGTCGGCGCCGGATCGTTGGTGGAAAGATGGACGACATCGCTGACGCCGCCCACCGGATTGAACCACTGGTCGGTCGCCTGCACGGTCACGACGAACGAGTAATTGATGGACTGGTCGGTCGCGGTGCCGGTGCGTCCCTGCGCGGTACCCGGCGCGATGCTTTCGCCCGGACACAGCACGACGATGCGCGAGTACGGACCGCCGTTGACGAGCACCTGTGTCGATATGTAATCGGTGACGCCGGAATTGCTCGCGTCGTGCGCGGTGACGCGCTGGTAGCCCGACCGGTACATCTTGATCGGCACCACGAGCTCGCCGTTCACCAGCGTGATCTGCGCCGGCATGTTGGCGAACGCATCGGTCGACGTGAGATCGATGGTGTCGGTATTGCCGGGGACGCGGTTCCAGTACTGGTCACACGCGCGCACCGTCATGTTGAAGGTGGTGCCCGCCTGCTGGTCGGTGGGCGCCCCGGTGAAACCGGTGGCCGTGCCGCCCTGCGGCGTCATGCCGGGGAAATAGACGAACATCTTTGCCAGCGGGCCGGCGTTCACGACCATGTTGTTGCTGGTACCCGTATGCGGGGGCGCGGAAAAGTCCGACACGGTGAACGACACCGCGCCGCCCGCCCCCTTGAAGGTCATCTGTCCCGTCCACACGCCGTTCGAGAACGTGATCGTCTCCGGCGACATGCTGCCCTGGCCGGTGTTGGGAATGATGATCGCGTTGCCGGCGTAACCCGGAACCGTGTTATTGCTGGCGTCGGTGGCACGAATCGTCACGCTCACCGGCACACCCGCCGTCTGCGGAGACGCGATCGGGTCGACCACGAACTTCGCCGCGGAGTTGGAGAGCACCGCGATGCCCTGTGAGGTCATCCCGGTGATCGAGCCGTTGCTCTGGTCATTGACGGTGAGCGTCCGCGTGCCCACGGTTTTCAAGGTGAAGGTGAAGCGGCGGTAGCCGTTCGTGAGCGCACCGCTCACCGGCGTGGCGGCGGCGTCGCTCGAGGTGATGTGCGCGGTGTCGCTCGTCGGCACCGTGTTGTAATACGAGTCGGTACCGTAGATATCGACCGAGAAGCCCTGATTCGCGCTCTGCGACGCGGGGCTGCCGGTGAAACCGGTGACGCTGCCCGGCGCGGGATCCTGTCCCGGCACGATCATGAGCAGCTTCTTGAACGGTCCCGGGTGCACCGTGAACGGATCGCTGGTGCCGTTGATCGACGGATCCGCGGCGAGGTAGGCATAAAGGTTCACGTTGCCGCGGTTGATGCTTGTCTCGTCGGCGCGATAACACGTCACCGCACCGGTCCACGTGCCGCCCGACATGGTAATGGTTGCCGGCGATACGCGGCCGAGGCCGTAGCTCGTGATCTCATCGAGCGTGACCGGGCCGTTGTAACCCACCGTCTGTCCGCTCGGGTTGACCGCATGGACGGTGACCGTCAGCGACTGGCCCGCATACTGGTTCTTCTGGGTGATGCTCGAGAACGTGAACCCCTGCAGCAGCATCACGCCAATGGACGACGAGGTCGCCTGGGGAATCGTGCCGTCCGAATTGTCCTTGGCGGAAATCGTGAAGGAACCCGCGGCATTGAGGGTCACCTGCACCGTCTGGGTTCCGCTCGCGAGCGAGAAGGCGCCCGGCAGCGATGCGCTTCCGTCCGTGGACGTAACGGTCACGGAGTTCGTCACCGTGGTGACGAGATTCCAGGAGCTGTCGCAGGCGCGCACCGTTACGTTGAACGGGACGCCTACAGTCTGGCTTTGCGGTGCGCCACTTTTGCCGGTTCCGGTTCCCGGCGCGGGCGATTCGCCCGGCAAGAGAACCTGGAGCTTGGTATAAGGTCCGGCAAGTGCGGCGCGCGGTGTGACGATGCTCATCGCGAAACACGACAGCATGCACACAGAAAATACGATCCGATGGAGGGCGTATCGCACGGTATCACCTCGTAAGCGAAACATGCGGAAAGCGCGCGAACGCGCTCACCGCGATGCGTCATCTTCGTCTCTCGACGGTTGTGACAGGAGTTCGTTGTGGGTGGGATTGCAGCGAGATGCGTGCCCGTCACCGTGAAGTGCGGCGCACACGTCCGCAAAGCGGAGTCATTGTTCTCAGCGTGGCGACGCCGTCCTCATAATTCTGGCCACGAATGGCCAGGACACACGCGCGACAGCGCGTGCGATTGTGAATCATGCGAAATGCGCACGATCATTTGCACGTCGAAGAGAATGTCGTCAGGAAAATCCGGAGGCGAGTTGCGTCTTATAATGGAGCCGTGTGAAAGAGCGTGCGCAGGGGTTCGTGCGCCTACTCCATTATATAGGGGAAACGAGAGAGCTGCTGCCGCTGCGGCAGTA
Source organism: Candidatus Krumholzibacteriia bacterium (assembly GCA_035605755.1). Taxonomy (GTDB): domain Bacteria; phylum Krumholzibacteriota; class Krumholzibacteriia; order WVZY01; family JAKEHA01; genus JAKEHA01. Next base: position 902 of record DATNGX010000264.1, on the reverse strand, counting down.
ATCACTCTTTTCACAAGCGCGCGAACCGCACTTATTTTTTGGGCAGCTCGATGATGAACTCGGTGCCTTCGCCCTCGGTGGATTCGACGCGGATGGTGCCTTTGTGTTCGGCGACCACGATGTCGTAGCTGATGGAGAGGCCGAGGCCCGTGCCTTCGCCGGTGGGTTTGGTGGTGAAAAAGGGCTGGAAGACTTTCTCGCGCACGGACTCGGGCATGCCGGTGCCGTTGTCCCGAATGCGTATCTCGACCTTGTCGCCCAGGTTTTTCGTGATCATGGTGATCAGCGGCATCCAATCATCCGGCATGCTTGCCTTGCGCTTTTCCGCCGCGTAGCAGGCATTATTGATCAGGTTGATGAACACGCGCGAGAGGTCCTGCGGGATGGTGGGAATCTCGCCGATGGTGTCGTCGTACTCTTTCTTGAACACGACGCTGAGATCCGGCTTCGCGTTGCGAATGCTGAGATAGGTGAGCTGCGCCTGTTCGTCGAGGAGCGCGTTCAACTTGGTCGGGGCGCGCTCGCCCTTCTGGCCGCGTGAGTGCATGAGCATGCCCTGCACGATGCCGTCGGCGCGTTTGCCGTGCTCGTTGATGCGCTTCATGTTGCCCTCGAGGTCCTGGATGATGGACTCGATGTAGTCGGCCGACTTGTCGCCCAGCTTTTCCTTGTTGGCGTTGATGTCCTCGCGCAGCTCGTCGATCAAACCGCCCGAGAGCTCGGCAAAGTTGTTCACAAAGTTCAGGGGATTGCGGATCTCGTGGGCAATGCCGGCCGTGAGCTGACCGAGCGACGCCAGCTTCTCCTGCACGATCAACTGTTGCTGCGTGCGCATGATTTCCTGGTTCTTCTCGTCGAGCTCGATGTTCTGTTCTTTGAGCGTCTCCGCCTGCGCGACCACT
>DATNGX010000263.1:0-2393 GCA_035605755.1 Candidatus Krumholzibacteriia bacterium | reverse complement strand
GGGATGCTTTACGTTGCTCTCGGTGACGGCGGCGCGGGCGGGGATCCGCAGGGCAATGCGCAGGACACACGTTCGTTGTTGGGTAAACTGCTGCGCATCGACGTGTCGAAGAAACCGTACGCCATTCCCGCCGACAATCCGTATGCGCCCGGATCCAGTCACGCGCGCGGGGAGATCTTTGCGTACGGCCTGCGCAACCCGTGGCGCTTCTCGTTCGATCGCGAGAGCGGCGAGCTGTGGTCGGGTGACGTGGGCCAGAATACGTACGAGGAAATCGACATCATCGAAAAAGGGAAGAACTACGGCTGGGATTGCCGCGAGGGAATGCATCCCTACCAGCCGTCGAGCGAGCGCTCGAAGCGGTGCGATGATGCGAGCAATCTCATCGATCCGGTGTGGGAGTACGGACGCAGCGAAGGAATCAGTGTCACCGGCGGCTACGTGTACCGCGGCAAAGCGCTGCCTGATCTCGTGGGATGGTATGTGTACGCCGACTACGGGAGCGGTAATATCTGGGCACTGCGCATGGAAAACGGAAAAGCGGTGAATCGTTTGCTCACCCACGCGGACATCCTGATATCGACATTCGGCGTGGACGAACACGACGAGCTTTATATTTGCGCCCACAATCCGGGCGGCGATCCCACCAGGATCTACAAGCTGGTGGCAAAATGAGCCAGTCACGAATTCTCGACGACAAGTCCCGCACGCCGGGGATGTTCACGTCGATTGCGCATCGCTACGACTTCCTGAACCATGCGCTCAGTCTGAACATCGACAGGCGCTGGCGGCGCCAGATGGTGGAGGCGTGCAACGTGGAGCCCGGCGATCACGTCCTGGATGTGGCCACGGGAACCGGCGATGCGGCACTCGAGTTCGCTCATCGCACCCGGGCGGCGCGAATCGTCGGTCTCGACCCATCTTCGGGGATGCTCGAAGTGGCCCGCACCAAGGTTGTGGAGGATGCTCGCGCCACCCACGTTGAATTGACCGAAGGCGACGCGCTCGCGCTTCCTTTTCCGGATCAATCGTTCGACGTGGTGACGATTGCGTTCGGTCTGCGCAATCTTCCCGACTATGCGCGCGGGGTGAGCGAGATGGCGCGCGTGTTGCGGCCGGGCGGCCGCCTGGTCGTGCTCGAATTTCTTCCGCCGCGAGGAGCGGCGCGCCTCGTGTTTCGCTCCTACATTGCCACCGTGCTTCCGGTCCTGGGGCGCGCGATTTCCGGGTCGCCGGAAGCCTATCGCTATCTTGCCTCCTCCATTGGAGAATTCATGGACGCGGAAGCCGTGCTCGCTCTCTTGCGCAACGCCGGGCTGCGCGATGCCACCACGCGCCGGCTGACCGGCGGCGTATCCGGCCTGCACCGCAGCATCAAGTGACACGCGCAGTGATTCGTGTTACCTTTGACGCTCGCCGCTGATTACAACCATCGATGTTTCCACCCAGCCGCAAGACACGAGTCCTGTTTGTTTGCATCGGCAACATGTGCCGTTCGCCCATGGCGGAAGGTATTGCACGCCATGCCGGCAACGACATCATTGAAGCCTACAGCGCGGGCACGCACCCCACGGGAGTGGTAAGCGAGGACGCCATCGAGATCATGAAAGAGCTCAAGATCGACATCTCCAAAGCGCGCTCGAAGTCACTGCTCGATGTGCCGCTCTCCGAGATGGACATTGTGGTGTCCATGGCGCCCAGGCGCGCCATCGAAATTGCGCCGCGGGGCTTTCGCGGCAAGACCATCGACTGGGATGTGGACGACCCGGTGGGCAGATCGCTCACGACTTTCCGTCGCGTGCGCGGTGAAATCGACGCGCTCGTGAAGAAGCTCGTCGAGGACGTGCGCAAGAACCCGCCGCGCGACTAGAACTCCCATGCACTCCCTCGATGCCATCTTCAAGCCGCGCTCGATCGCGGTGATCGGCGCGACGTCGCGCCCCGGCAGCATCGGCCGGCAGATTCTGGTCAATCTGTTCGCGTACGAATTCAACGGGAAGATCTTCCCGGTCAATCCGCGCTACGAGTACATCCACAGCACCAAGGCGTACGCGTCTGTCGAAGACATTCCCGACGCCGTCGATCTGGCCGTCATCGTGGTGCCCGCGCCCGCCGTTCTGGAAGCGGTGGAGCAGTGCGCGCGCAAGGGTGTCAAAGGGCTCGTCATCATCACGGCGGGTTTCAAGGAAACCGGCCCCGACGGTGCGAAGCGCGAAGAGGCCATCGTCGACGTCGTGCGCAAGCACGGCATGCGGCTCGTCGGTCCCAATTGCATGGGCGTTCTCGACGGCACGCCGGATGTGCGCATGAACGCCACCTTCTCACCGGGAAATCCGCCCGCCGGCGGCATCTCGTTCATGTCGCAAAGCGGCGCCCTCGGTGTCGCCATTCTT
>DATNGX010000262.1:0-5171 GCA_035605755.1 Candidatus Krumholzibacteriia bacterium | reverse complement strand
CCGTGGTGGAGAGGCTGGATGTGAAGCGCGCGCTGTTCGACAAGATCGCGCCTCATTTGAAGCCCGGCGCCATCGTGAGCACGAATACGTCAGGGTTGTCGATCACCGAGATGTCACAGGCGTTGCCCGAGGCCCATCGGCCGCGTTTTCTCGGCACCCACTTCTTCAATCCGCCGCGCTACCTGCACCTGCTCGAGCTGGTGCCGCACGCCGGTACCGATCCCGCGCTTGTGTCCTTCATGCGCGAGTTCGGCGACGCCACGCTCGGCAAGGGTGTGGTGATCGCGAAGGATTCTCCCGACTTCATCGCCAACCGTATCGGAACGTTCAGCGTCATGTCCGCCATTCGCGCCATGATCGACGACGGCTACACGGTGGAAGAAGTCGATGCGCTCACCGGGCCGCTGATCGGCCGTGCACGCAGCGCCACCTTCCGCACGCTCGACCTGGTCGGGCTCGACATCATGGTGCACGCCGCGACCACCGTGTACGACCGCGCGACGCAGGACGAGAAGCGCGAGTACTTCAACGCACCGGAGCTCCTTACCAGAATGCTCACGGGCGGAATGCTTGGCGACAAGAGCGGCAAAGGGTTCTACCAGAAGGTGCGTGGCGCGGCCGGGGCGTCTGAAATCCAGACGCTCGACATCGCGACGCTCTCGTATCGCGCGCGGCAGAGCGCAAGGTTCCCGTCGCTGGAAGGAGCGAAGACAGTAGAAGCGCTGGGCGAGCGCGTGCGCACAGTCATCAACGGCAAGGATCGCGCGTCCGCCTTCGTATGGAAGACGTTGTCGGAAACGTGGCTGTATGCGGCCGCGCGCCTGGGCGAAATTGCGGACGACGTGGTGAGCATTGATCGTGCGATGCGCTGGGGCTTCGGCTGGGAGTTGGGGCCGTTCGAGCTGTGGGATGCAGTGGGAGTCGAGAAGACTGTGGAGCGCATGCGCGCCGAAGGGATGACGATTCCGCTCGCCGTGGAGGAAGCGCTGAAAAACAAGTCGAAGTCGTTCTATACAAGAGACGACAAGGCGCGTGCATATCACTTCTACCGTGGGGCCTTCAACCCGGTGGAAGAAACGCCCGGCGCCATCGACCTGGCCGCGCTCAAAGCGCAGGGAAAAGAAGTCAAAAAGAATGCCGGCGCGAGTCTCATCGACATCGGCGATGGTGCGCTGTGCCTCGAGTTCCATTCCAAGATGAACGCGATCGGCGCCGACATTCTCGCCATGGTGATGACGGGCGTCAAGGAGACCGAAGCGAACTTCGAAGCGCTGGTGGTCGGCAACCAGGGCACCAACTTTTCCGTCGGCGCGAACATCATGCTGTTGCTTCTCGAAGCGCGCGAAGGCAACTGGGATGAGATCGATCTCGTCGTGCGCCAGTTCCAGAAAGCAACCATGGCGCTCAAATACTGCCGCAAGCCGGTGGTGGCGGCGCCGTTCGGCATGGTGCTTGGCGGCGGTTGCGAGATGGTGCTCGGCCCGCAGCACGTCGTGGCCAGCGCGGAGACGTACATCGGCCTCGTCGAAGTGGGCGTCGGCCTCATTCCGGCGGGCGGTGGCTGCAAGGAGATGGTCATGCGCGCCGTCGATGCCATGCCCAACGTCGACGACGTCGATGTGTTCCCGTTCATTCGCGCTGCATTCGAGACCATCGGCCTCGCCAAAGTTTCGACAAGCGCCGAAGATGCGTTCGCGCTGCGCTTCCTGCGCGACGGTGACAGCTTTGTGATGAATCCCGACCGCCTGCTGCACGCGGCCAAAACCACGGCACTGGCGCTGGCGCGGCGCGGCTACCAGCCGCCCGACCGCACGCGTGAGATTCCGGTGGCGGGCGAGGGCGGCATCGCGGCCATCCAGGCGTCGCTCTATAATATGAAGGAAGGGAAGTACATCTCCGAGTACGACGCCCACATTGGCGCGCAGCTCGCGCGCGTGGTGTGCGGCGGCGAGCTTGCGGCCGGCACCAAAGTCACCGAAGACTACCTGCTCGCGCTCGAGCGCGAAGTATTCATGAAGCTCTGCGGCGAGAAGCGCACACAGGATCGCATGGCCTTCATGCTCAAAGAAGGAAAGCCGCTGCGCAACTAGAGCATGCGTGCACTCGCGGGAGCAATGATCATGATGGCCGCTGCCGCGACGCCTGTCGTCGCGCAGCAGGAGAGTGTCACGGAGCGTTGGTCCGTCGAGCTCGATGCCGCGTTCTTCGGCGAATACGACGATTCGGGATTGTGGGGGAGCGGAGCGGGAGGCGGTATCACCGGATGGTGGGCGCTCAACACGACCACCTATCTGGGCGCGCACTTCAGCGTCACGCAGTGGTCGTACGAATCATCGTCGGTGGTAAGCGATCTGGTCCCGCCGGGCTCCGAGCTCAGGTCCGAGGAGTCGACCGGCCACGTGCAGTTGGTTTCCTTGACCCCGTTGATTCGCTATCAGCGCGAGGAGGTCATGGGAAGCCTGGGCGCGTTTGCCGCCGCCGGCGGCGGTGTGGCGTACTTGAGACAGCACGCGCTCACCGATGTGACGTTCTTTCCGCCCAGTGTCGGCGCGGCCAGCTTCGAGCTCGATGACTCGAGCTGGAACGCATCCATCGAGATGCTGGCCGGCCTGCGCCTGCCGGTGTCGTCATCCTCCTGGCTCGAATTGATTTCATCCTATCGCGCGCTTTTCGCCGGCGAAACCGCCAACCTCGTCGGAATTGGTGTGGGATTCCACGTTCGCGTATGAAGCGCTTTCTTTCTGCTGCTCTCTCCATTCTGGCGGTGTTGATGACATCGTGCGGCGGCCGCACGCACAAGCCCAATGTGGTGTTGATCGTGCTGGATACCCTGCGCGGTGACAGGCTCTCGTGCATGGGTTACAACCGGCCCACGACACCGCACATCGATGCCATCGCGGCGCAGGGAACACTCTACACGCACGCGTTTTCCACCTGCTTCTGGACGCTTCCCGCGCACGCGTCGCTGTTCACGGGATTGCATCCGCTGCAGGCCGGTGCGACATCGGAAACCCTGCACCTGCCCGCAGACAACACCACGGTGGCCGAAGCGTTGAGCGGCGCGGGGTATCGCACGGCGGCTTACGTGTGCAACAGCTGGGTGTCGAAGGAGCGTGGATTCTCGCAGGGATTCGGCGAGTACATCGAGATGTGGCGGCGCGAGAACCAGGTGTCCGAGGACTCGACCGCCAATTCCATGGAGATGCTTGCCGTCGACAAGATCGAGAACTTCATTCGCGGCGCGGCGGAAGACAAGAAGCCGTTTTTCCTGTTCGCCAATCTCAACGGTACGCACCTGCCCTATCGTCCGGCGCCCGCATACGTGGAAAAATTTGTCGCCAATCGCGGCCATGACCTGAAGCGCGTGGTCGAGCTTTCGCAGCTCACGTCGGGATGGAGTCACCTGGTGGGCGAGACGCCGCTTTCAGCCGAGGACTACCGGATACTCAACGATCTCTACGATGCCGAAGTGGCGTGGGCGGATGATCTCGTGGGCCGAGTCGGCGCAGCCATCGACGGAGCCGGCATCGGCAAGAACACGGTCTTCATCATCGTGTCGGATCACGGCGAGCACCTGGGTGAGCACGAGAAGATCGATCATATGAGCACCATGTACGATCCCGCGCTGCACATTCCGTTGGTGATTCGATATCCTGCGCGCTTCAGGGCGGGGGAGCGCAACGACAGGCTTGTCAGCATCGTGGATATCGCGCCGACGCTGCTGCACCTGGCGGCCGCCGCCGACCGCGTGCCGCAACTGCACGTCGGTGTGACCAGCCTGGCCAATCCCTCGCGCGCCCCCGAGACATTCATTCTCGCGGGCAACGAGCGTCCGCTCACCGGCCTCAAGCTGTTGCAAACCCGGTATCCCGGCTATGATTACAACGCGATCGATTACCGTCTGCGCTGCCTGCGCTCGCCGGAGAGCAAGTTGATATGGAACGAGAATCGCAGCGCGGAGCTCTATAACCTGGTCCGCGACCCGGCGGAAGCCAATAACCTGGCCGCCTCACAGGCGGCCACGCAGCGCGACCTCATGGGACTGCTCTCGAAATCCTTCGACCAGATGGGGAAGTCGAAAGAATACTTCATGTTCGAGAGCACGGACCGCGAGGCATTGGAACGGCTGCGTTCACTTGGTTACATTAACTGACATGAAAAACGGAAACCAAGACGCCTACATCATCTCAGCGGTACGAACGCCGGTCGGCAAAGCCTTCAAGGGTGCGCTGCGCAACACGCGCCCGGACGAGCTGGCCGCGCTGGTTGTGAAGGAAGCAATTACGCGCACGAAGGGTCTCGATCCCGCGCAGGTCGAAGACGTCATTCTGGGCTGCGCCATGCCCGAAGGCGAACAGGGGCTGAATGTGGCGCGCCTCGCGGTATTGCGCGCGGGGCTTCCCATCACGGTGGCGGGAGCGACCGTCAATCGCTTCTGCGCCTCCGGTCTGCAGGCGGTCCACGATGCCACCTCGCGCATTCGACTGGGCGAGATCGAGATCGCCGTCGCGGGCGGTGTCGAGAGCATGAGCATGATTCCGATGAGTGGCGTCAAGCCCTCGCCCAATCCCGCGCTCGAGAGCAGCATGCCGCAGGCCTACATAAGCATGGGGAACACCGCGGAGAATGTGGCGGAAAAGTACGGCGTGTCGCGCGCGGAGCAGGATGCATTTGCGCTGCGCAGTCACATGAGGGCCACCGCCGCGATAGCGGCGGAAAAGTTCGCCGGCGAAACCGTCAGCGTGCACGTGATCGAAAAGCTCGTTAACGGGAAGAACAAGATCGAGACGCGTGAGAGTGACTTCAACGTCGACGAAGGCGTACGTAATGACACGTCCATCGAAGCGCTGTCGGCGCTCAAGCCGGCCTTCCGCATGGGTGGAACCGTCACCGCGGGCAATTCATCGCAAATGAGCGATGGCGCTGCCGCGCTCGTGATTGCCAGCGAAGACGCTGTGAAGAAACTCGGTGTAGAGCCGCTGGGACGATTGATCGCATTTGCCACCGTGGGCGTCGAACCCGAGCTCATGGGCATTGGTCCCGTACTCGCGATTCCCAAAGTCCTGAAGCAGGCCGGTCTCACGCTCGACGACATCGGCGTGATCGAGCTCAACGAAGCCTTCGCGTCGCAGGCCGTGTACATCGCGCGCACACTCGAGATCCCCGACGAG
>DATNGX010000261.1:0-2636 GCA_035605755.1 Candidatus Krumholzibacteriia bacterium | reverse complement strand
CCGGCGCAGCGCAAGGACGCCACCGCCGAAGCCTACTGGGGTGACCTGTCGGTGACGTCGGTCACCTACATGTTCAAGAAGATCAAATTCGGAAGCCGCGATTCGCTCGGCTTTGGCGCGCTCGATCTCCCCACGCAGACGCTGGAGACGACGGGGATGTGGCTGCTCCCGCACGCATCGGCCTATGCGCTGGCGAAGGCGTCCGGCCGCGTGCCGCGCGAGGGCCTGCTCGGCATCTCCAACGTCATTCGCGAGGTCATTCCTCTATATGCCATGTGCGACACCATGGATATCGGCGCGTCGGTGGATTCATCCGCGGCCAATGCGCCCGGTATTTTCATACACGACCGTTTTCCCGGCGGGCTCGGCTTTGCGCTCAAGGCCTACGAGTTGATCGACGAAATTCTGCTCGCATGCCTCGAGCTGCTCGATACCTGTGCGTGCGCGGACGGTTGCCCGTCGTGCGTGGGCTCACCGCTCCCGCCGCATTCGCACCTGGACCCCGACGTGAACGCGCGCGGACTCATTCCCGACCGGGAAGCGGCGCGCTCCATTCTGCATCATCTGCTCGGTCTCGATCCGTACCAGCCATCGGTTCGCACCGCGGCCGGCCATGCGCAAATCGCGGAGGATGCTGACGCACTGCGCAAGATGGTCGACCAGAACCAGCTCACGCCCACGCTGGAGAAAAAACTTCGCCAGCGCGTCGACAAGCTCCGTCGCCGCGGGCCCGCCTTCGGACCGCGTCAACCATGACCGAACGGCGCGAGTTTTCGGCCGCAGATATCCTGGATTGGAACCGCGCGACGAGCCCGGTGATCCGGGTGCGTGTTGAGCGCGATATCGTGCCGGGCGGCCTCGCGCTGGCGATGGCTCCCATGTTCGTCAAGTGGGGAGCTTCCTCGACGGGCTTCGGCGCCGACGACCACTACATCGTTCAGAACGTGAACATCGTGAACAACCCGGTCGGTAATGTGGTGCTGCTCGCGACGATGAAGGTGTTCGCCGCCTCCGTGGAGAGTGTACAATTCGTTGCCGTCACGACCAAGGTCAAGCGCCGCGATACGCCATTCGGCCACGCCATGCTGCGCTTCATTTTCAAAGAGGACCGGCGCCCCATCATTCTCGACCAGGAAGGGCGGCCGCTCGCCAACGATTCCGAAGTTTCCGATCTCGTGGTGAGCTGGGAGGCGTGGCGACCGCCCGACGCGTCGTTCGACCCGGTCCGGGGGCTGGACCCGACGACGTATGCGCTGACGCCGCGCTGTCTGGTGGGTGCGGTGCGCTGCCTGAACGACACGCTGCTCAATCGTCCATGGCATTGCTATAACCTCAAGCTGCCCGATGTGGAGCATGCTCCCGACGAGATGCTGTATTCGTGCTTCGCTCTGGCCGACGCCGTGGCGCGCCAGACCGTTTCACACATGATCGATCAAAAGATCGGACGGGGTGTCAAACTGTTCGACGACTATACCGAAGCGTCGGAAAGCGATTGGGACGCCATTGGCGACTACCAACGCGATTCCAAACTTCCCGAGGATCCGATCCGCGACGTGCTCGAGGGCAAGATCAGTTATCAGCTCCTGGAGCGTTCGTGCATCACGATGGCGTTGCTCTCTCTGGACTGGGGGAACCATCGCATCCACCGGCGCGCCGGATTGCCGGAACCCAGGCGCATCGCCATCACTCCCGAAGGCCTGCCGTCATTCATTTCCGAGCTTGTGAGCGGTGAGCGCACGCCGCTGCTCCTGCGCATTCCGGCGGTGATGCACTGGGTCATGCAAGACCAGGCCACCCTCGTGGTGGGCAAGGCTCCCAAGGCGCTGGCTGAAATCGGTCTTTTGGAGCGCAGACTGGGGCGCCCGGTTCGAACCGTTTATGACAATCGCCGCAAAACGCCTTACGGAAGACTCATGCGGCATATTATCTATTGAGAATGAGAGCGCAGACGGAGACTCGCGGGTGATGGATTGGTTCAAGCGCCGGAAGCCCGCGGCGACCGAGCCTGTCGAACACCAGGTGGTCGACGCGGCCGACGTCGCCGACTATGCCGAAATGTCGGCGACGACGTTCCGCACGCGCACCGCGCGCGACGTGCTTCCGGGCGGATTGTCCGCCGCGATGGCGCCCGTGTTCGTGGTCTGGAACCACTCGAGCTTCGCGCCCGGTGAGTCGATCACGATTCGCAACTTGAACCACGGCGGCAATCCGCTCTCCGGTGTCACCGTGTTGCGCACCGCCGTACTCCGGCCCGATTCCCTCCAGCGCGTGGAATACATCAAAGTTCCTCTGGCACGCGTGCGCGCGGCCTCACACGGACAACTTCGCTTCATCTTCGAGCCGGGCGGTGTCGAGCTCGTGGGCGGCGATCCGTCCGCGGCCGGCGAACCCGATGCGATTACAGACATCGTGCTTTCGTGGGAGGCGTGGCGCCCGCCCGGGACCGGTTACAGTATCAAGGACGGGATGGATCCCGACGTCTATCAGCTCTCGATGCGCGCATACTCGGGGGTGCAGCGATTCATCGAAGACGCGCTGCAGCAACGAAATTGGGAAGCATATCCGCTCTCGCTCCCGGGCGGCCGGGCCGGCATGGCCGAGATGCTCAAAGTGTCTCTCGCTCTGGGCGATGGCGC
>DATNGX010000260.1:0-2937 GCA_035605755.1 Candidatus Krumholzibacteriia bacterium | reverse complement strand
ACCGCGTTCACACCCGAGGTGGACAGTCTTTCGGTATGGGGCGTGAAGGTTGAAAAACCGAAAGACAACAAGAAGGAAAAGGAAAAGGACAAGGACACGGAAAAGTCCGCGGAAAAATCGGAGTCATCCGACTCGGACACGGTCAAGCGCGAGGACGAAATGGCGCGCAAACTCTATCCTCACGGCGCCATCGTCGCCGTCGATGTGAACACCGACCACTGGCTGGGCTACGGGTGCAACAGTGTCGTGCCCGCCATTCTCAACTCTTCACTGGCACTCGTGACCGAGAACGTGGAAGTGCCCGCCCGTCTCGCACCGGCCGAGCGACTGCGGCTCTCGGGCCTCATGTGGGAAGAAGCGCGGGCGCGCTGGGGACAGACTGTCTACGCCGCACGCGACGGTTACGGGAACGGCCAGGCCATCGTGTTCGCCGCCATTCCCAACTTCCGCGGGTATTACCACGGTGCCGAGCGCATGCTCTTGAACGCACTCTTCCTGGGACCGGGCTTCGGAACCGCGGCGCGGGTCGACTGGTAAGGACTTCCGACCATGGCCCCGGGGCCCATGGATGGTGTATAATCACTGTCTAACGCCCCGAAAGGGTTCTCTTCATGCAGTACGGTCGATTTCTCAGCGTTTTCTTAGTGGTCCTGGGCCTGGCCGGCACCTCGATCGCCCAGGCGCCCGCGCCCCAGCAGCAGCCGCAGCAGCAGCAACAGCTTGCCAGGCTTCAGAACTTCAGCACCATGGTGGCGTTCGTCAACCTGGCGGCCGGAGCCGTGCGCCTTGTTGTCGTGCTGGACCCGGCATCGGAAGGGGCCGACGCCGCGATGAACGCGGTCAAGTCCGTGCTGGAAGCGAATGCAAGCAAGCGGCTGCGCGCGTTCGTGGTGTGGAGCGCCGTGACCGCCGAAGGCACCGAGATGCGCGCGCTCGCGCGTTCCAACCAGGTGCACGACCGCCGGCTGGTTTTCTTCTACGATCCCGAGGCCGTGGTCTCCAACGCTTTCCGTGGCGTGGTCGGTTCGGGCGAGACACCCGCCACCGACATTGTCCTTCTCTACGACACCGACGCACATCTGGCCATGAATCCACCCGCTCCCGCGATGTGGATGAGCGCCAACCGCGACATCAAGGGTGAAACACTCGATGCAAAGCAGCTGGGCGCGCACGCCAATGAAATGGTGCGCCGCGTCGAAGAGAAGGTCATCGATGGCACGCAACCGAAGCAGTAGCCGCGCGGCACATCTTCTCTTCGTCACAATCCTCACGCTTCTCTCGATGGCTCCGCGCGCTTTCGCGGCGTTCGGCGACATCACGCTCGTCGGTCATCTCACTCTGCCCGGAGCACCCCGTGTCACCAACGTGTGGGGTTACTACGATTACAAGACGCACAAGGAGTACGCGCTCGTCGGCGACGACAAGGGCGGCTTCTTCATCGTCAATGTGACCGATCCATCCAATCCCGTCCTGGTGACCAAGGTCACCGGCGTTCCGGGGCGCGACATCAAGCCCTTCGGGCACTACGCGTACGCCTGCAATGGAAGCGGCAGCGGCGTGGAGTCGCGCATCATCGATATCGCCAATCCCGCGCTTCCCATCGTGTCGCCCAACAAGTTTCGTTCGTCGCACACAATCACCATTTCGTCGCGCGGCCATCTCTACGCGCAATATGTGGGCGTTACCATCTACGACATCGTCGTCAATCCGACGCAGCCCGACTCGCTCTACAAGATCAACAACTTCGGCCACGACTCCACGTGGCGTCACAACGTGCTCTACGACTTCAACTGGAACACGCTCAATATCTGGAACGTGGTCAATCCCGCCGCGCCGGTGCTGCTCGGAAGCAACGACGATCCGACCATCCAGTCGTACCACAGCGGCGATGAATCCAAAGACGGGCACTACCTCTACGTGTGCGACGAGCTCGCCATCACCCCCACGCCCGACATCGTGATTTTCAACATCAGCAATCCCGCCAGCCCGCAACGCGTGAACTACATCAACGACGGCACCTCGCGCGTGCACCAGCTCTACGTGGTGGGGAACCTGATGTTCGTCGGCTACTACACCTCCGGCTTCAAGGTGTTTGACATCACCAATCCGGCTCTACCGGTGCTCGCGGACGCGTACGACACCTCACCGTACCAGAGCGAAACCGACGCCGATGTGTACAACGGCGCGTGGAACGCATACCCGTTTGCGCCTTCGGGCATCGTGTATGTCTCGGATCATCCGACGGGGTTGTATCTGTTCTCGGTGGAGGGGTTCACGGGTACGATTACGGCTGTCGACGATCGCAAGACGGCGGCCTTCACGCTTTCTCAGAATCATCCGAACCCGTTCAATCCTTCCACGACCATCTCCTTCCTGTTGAACGGACGCGCTCACGCGCGTCTTTCTATCTACGACGTGAACGGCCAGCGTGTGGCGACACTTGTCGACCGCGACCTGCCGGCGGGCGCTCACCAGGTGGCATGGGACGGCACCGACGCGCGTGGCGCGCGCGTTGCCTCGGGCGTTTACTACTATCGCCTGGACGCCGGCGGCCAGACCGCCACCAAGCAGATGGTGCTTCTCAAGTAAGTACCGACCCTGTATCCTCCCGCCCCATGATTGATGTCCGCAACGTCTCCAAGACGTTCAAGCTCTCCCGCCAACAGAAACGCGAAATGGGCACCCGCTTCACCGGTAACACGGTCGATGCGGTGTCGGATGTTTCTTTCCAGTGCCATCCCGGGCGCGTCTTCGGACTCCTGGGCCCGAACGGCGCCGGCAAGACCACCACGCTGCGCATGATTGCGACCACGCTGCGCCCGACCGGCGGCAGCATCAACGTGGCCGGGCACGACGTCGTGCACGACGCCGAAAAGGTGCGTGCGCGGCTCGGCTTTCTCACCGGGTCGACGCAGCTCTATGACCGTCTGACCGCGG
>DATNGX010000259.1:0-2782 GCA_035605755.1 Candidatus Krumholzibacteriia bacterium | reverse complement strand
GAGCTGACGCTCCCGACCAAAACGTTCGACGACAAACTCGTGCTGCGACGCGGCCAGCGCGCGATTGAAATCCGCCATCTGGGTCCGGCTGTTACCGATGGTGATGCGGTGGTGTGGTTGCCAGTCGAGCGTATCCTGATCGCTGGAGACATCGTCGACAATCCGCTGCCGTTTGCCTATCGCAGCAATGTGAATGGCTGGATCGCGGCGCTGGATGAGATCAAGAAACTCAATCCGCGTATCATCGTCCCCGGCCACGGAGAGATCATGCGCGACATGCAGGGCGTCGATCGTTTGCGCGCGATGCTGGTTTCGATACGCGATCAGACCAACGCTTCCGTTGCGAATGGAGATTCATTACAGGCGGTACAGGCGAAGATCAAAATAGACGATCTGCGTGCGGACACGGTCGGCACGAACAGAATGCTCGCGTTCCTCTTTGATGATTTCTTTTTGAAGCCCGCGGTTGCGAGTGCGTTCAAAGAGGCGACCGGGAAGTGAGAGCGTGATTGATTGAGTTGGGTGAAAATTACCTTCGCTGCGAAGGTAAATTCAACCCAGGCGTTGTTTACTCCCGGAAACGATCCTACTATTATTGAAGTGCACCGCTCCACGGAGGTCTGTAATGCACAACTCGCGTGCCTTCATCTTGCTTCTCTTCGTGGTGGCGCTCGTTGGATGTAGCAGCGACAATCCGAACGAGTCCACGTCGGCACGGGACACGCCGCCGATTTCTGAGCATATGATCGATCTGGAGCCGTTCAAGGCGTTGGCGCGCGGCAGTAGTTGTGCCGACAAGTCGAACCGCCTGTTTCTGATCGATGACCGGCTGGTGTTCTGGAATCGGGATTCGCACTGCGCCGACGCGGCGTATGCACGGGTTCTCTACCTGGGTAGCGTTGATCACGTCGTTTGTGATCTTCACGATTCGATCGCGGGACCGCAGCGGACCTGTCAGGAGCCGGATGCCGACACGAAGCTGTTCGACATCATGATCGAGAATCTGGAAGCTCCGGATCTCGGTCTGGGTTCGGAACACACGGTAAAGCCCATCGAGTTCTGACGGGTCCGGATATTGCAACTTCGCGGGTGTACCGCGCCCATTGATCGCATGCACCACCGTGCTCCTTTTTGGGGACGCATAGGGAAGCGATCCGGCCGCTCGGGACGCATCACGCATGACCCGCTCTCATATTATAAGACCGCTTGCCTTCGTGCTGGCTTGGGCTTCGGCCACGACGACGGCCTTGCGCACGCGCGCCGTGCTGTGGCCGTGGATGACGCAGTCGGTGAAGCTCTTCATCGGCACGCTGGCCTACAACGCCTTTGCGCTCATCATCGTCCAGCCGCTGCTCAAGAAATGGTTCCCGCCGCTCAAACCCTGGGAGCATGTGACAGGACTGTTCGGTCATTCGCGCCTGACGTACGAAGCGATCGTTCCCGCCGTCGCGACCACGCTGTGGATCCTGGGAAATGCGCTGCTGGTCGTGCTCATGAATCGCAATCTCCGTCAGACGCAGGCCACTGTCGCTTCAGGTGGGGCGATGCACCAACTCGATCCCAAGCCCGGCCGCTAAAGCTGGTATGTGCAGCGATCGTCGCGGTATAATCGCCGCGGTGATGCACATGCGACGCATTCTTCTCATTGCTGTCTTCCTTCTGCCTCTCGTGTCCCGTGCCGCTTTGTGCGGTGAACCGGTGCGTGCCGGCGAGCTCCAGTCCGCCCAGGGCGTGGTGCGCGAGCTCTATCGCCTGGTGTGTGTTCCCGTAGGCGGCGACACGGACTGGGAGCAGGTGCGCACACTCTTTCTTCCCGAAGCAGTCATCGTGCTGCGCGAGTCCAAGGATGCCCTGAGCACATTCACACTGCAGGGCTGGATCGACGATTTCATTGCGTACAACAAGAAGGCGCGCTCGAGTGAGCGCGGCTTCGAGGAAAAGATCGTGCGCATGGCGCCGACGGAGTTCCGCGACATAGCGCATATCCTTGTGCTCTATGAAGCGCGCCTGCTCGACTGGAAGGACAAGCCCGCGCAGCCCGGTGTCGACAGCATCGAGCTGGTGCGCAAGGATGGGCGCTGGTGGATCGCGGCCATCACCAACGATATTCCCAACGCAGAGAACCCGATTCCCACAGCGCTGCGCGAATAGTTATCATGGCTGCATGGCCCACCCATGCAGGAGTTGCTGATGTCCCCGGCGCAGGCTGTTCCCGCCGCTGCGCGCGCGGCCATTTCCCGTTTCATCCGTCAGGGTACGATCGCGACGCTCGCCATCGTCGCCATCGCTGCGCATCTGGTGATGCGCTACATGCTTCACGTCACGTCCACATGGCGTGACATTCCCGCCTACGAGCTTCCTCTCATTGCTGCGCTCGTCCTGGGCGGGACGCCTCTCGTTCTTGGACTCCTGTCCAAGGTGTTGCGGCGCCAATTTTCCTCCGACCTGCTCGCGGGCATTTCCATCGTTACCGCCGTCATTCTGCATCAGTACCTCGCCGGCGTGCTGGTGGTGCTCATGCTCTCGGGCGGGGAAGCACTGGAAGCGTACGCCGTGCGCAGTGCGTCCTCGGTGTTGAATGCGCTGGCGCGGCGCATGCCGAATGTCGCGCACAGGAAGACCAACGACCACATGCAGGACGTGTCGCTGGATCAGATTGTAATCGGCGATCTGCTCGTGGTGTTTCCGCACGAGATATGTCCGGTGGACGGAACCGTGCTCGACGGTCACGGCACCATGGACGAGTCGTATCTGACCGGCGAGCCGTACGTGATGTCGAAAG
>DATNGX010000258.1:0-10091 GCA_035605755.1 Candidatus Krumholzibacteriia bacterium | reverse complement strand
TCCCCACTCGCGATCGGTGTCCTCCCCGTCGGGTACCGAGATGTCGGCGGTTCCGCCGCCGAGATTGAAGCCGATAAAAAAGCCGTGGTGATCGTGCGGATGACTGCCTGCAAACGCATTGGCCGCGTACAACGACGTCACCATCGCCAACGCGGTGAGTACGAGAATCTTTTTCAACTCTGACCTCCTGGATAGCTCGACATTACAATTCAACCTCTCGTGCGGCGTCAATACCCTTCGCCCTCGCGCGGGGCCGGGACTTTGCCGGCGTGCACGCGGAACTGAATCACGAAGTACACGATCACGAGTGGAATCCCGACCAACCACCAGTGCAGTGCGGTGCGCAGCCCGTCGTGGGTGTTGCTGGCCTGGAATGCGGTGATCGAGAGCGACGGATCGCCGGCCGAGCGCAACATCACGGGAAACACGGACACGGCGGTTGCTGCCAGGAGCCCGAGCAGGAACGCGCTGGATCCGAGCAGCGCGTTCCGGTAGCTCCCGCGTAACAGGCCGAACAAGAGCGTCGCCTGCCCTGCCAGCGCGATTGCGATGCACACCCAGGCCAGCGGACGCGACGCGAAATTCTCGAACATGGCCGGGTTGACCCGCACCGTGAGGAACGTCATGACGGGCCACAGCGCCGTCACGAGTATCCCGATGCGCAACGCAACCATTCGACAACGGTCGAGCAGCACGCCCTCGCTCTTCCAGCACAGGAACGCCCCGCCATGCATCACGAGCGCCAGCAGCGCATACACACCCGCGAGCACCGTGTACCAGTCGAGAATCCCCACCGGCATGCGCGCGCTGAAATCCGTGAACAGCGTGAGTCCGAACCAACCGTCGCCATCCATGGGAAGTCCGCGCAGCAGATTGCCGAACGCGCAGCCAAAGAAGATACAAAGCAGAATGCTCGCGACTGCAAACGTGACGTCCCAGAAGGTACGCCACAACGGCGTCGCAACGTGGCTGCGGAACTCGATCGAGATTCCGCGCAGCAACAGGCACCACAGGACAAGAAAGATGGCGAGGTAGAAACCGGAGAGCCCCGAGGCGAGCACCTTCGGGAACGCGACGAACAACGCTCCCCCGGTCGCGATCAGCCACACCTCGTTGGCGTCCCAGTACGGGCCAATGGCGGCCAGCACGCGACGGCGTTCGTCGTCGTTGCGCGCAACCAGCAAATGCAGGGCGCCCGCACCGAGGTCGTAGCCGTCCATCACCACGAACATGGTGAGCATGACGGAAACGATTCCAAACCAGAGCTCCGTCATGACACACCTCCATGCGCAACGTGCGCGCTGGCGCCCTGCTTCGGGTCCCCTCGAAAACCCGGCCCGTGAACGATCTCGCGCGACATCAGGAACAGGTAGAGAACACCGAGCACGAAATAGAGTCCGCAAAATCCGATCAGCGTGAAGAGCGCGGTGCCCGAGTGCACCACCGGGCTCGCGCCGTGCGCGGTGCGGAACAGGCCGTACACCAGCCACGGCTGCCGTCCCAGCTCGGTGGTGAGCCAGCCCGCCGTGTTGGCAATGTATGGAAATGGAAACGCGAGCATGAGAATCCAGAGCAGCGGGCGCGCGTGCTCGAGCCGTCCGGTGAACGAAAACAAAGTCGCGGCGGCCATGATCGCCATCATGATCGTGCCCAGGCCCGCCATGATATGAAACGAGTAGTAGAGCAGCTCTATATTGTCGGGCCAGTTTTCCTCGGGGAAATCGTTCAAGCCCTGCACATTGCTGTGGAACGTGCCGAAGGCGAGGAAACTCAGCACGCCGCGCACGCGAATGGGGTTATCGAGGCGGCGCTCTTTCACATTGGGCTGTCCAATGAGATTGATCTCGGCCATGGGACCGCTCTCGAAGCGGCCCTCCATCGCGGCCAGCGAAACCGGCTGGTGCTTCGCCACCAGTTTCGCCTGCCGGTCGCCGGTTGGAAACGCGACGAGAATCGATGCAATGAGCCCGACGGTTGCGCCCAGGCGCAAACATGCGCGCGCGGACTCGATGTGGCGCTTCTGCAGCACATAGAACGCGCCAACCGCCGCGACCACAAACGACGCCGTCACCACCGAAGCGAGAATGGCGTGGGCATACGCGGCGAACGCCCATGGATTCAGCACGAAGGCGCGAAAGCTGTCGAGGTAGAGTGAACCATCCGGGCCGACGGTGTAACCCACCGGGTGCTGCATAAAGGCGTTGGTGGCGATGATGAAGTAGCCCGAGAGCCAGCTCCCGATCCACAACGCGACCGCGGCCAGGAAGTGACCGCGCGGGCTCACGCGCCGCTCGCCGAAAACCAGAAGCGCGATGAAGCCGGATTCGAGGAAGAACGCAAACAGCCCTTCCATCGCGAGTGTGTTGCCGATCACTTTGCCGGCGTAGGTCGAGAATGCCGCCCAGTTGGTTCCGAACTGGAACTCCATCGGCACACCGGTGACCACACCGACCGCGAAGTTGAGCCCGAAGATGCGAATCCAGAAGCGCGCGGTGTCGTTCCAGTGCGACGAATCGGTGCGCAGCGCGCGCCATTTCATGAGAACAATGAGGAACGCGAGCCCCATTGTGAGCTGTGGGAAGATGTAGTGGTAGACCGCCGTGAATGCAAACTGCAGGCGGTGCCAGAACAGAGCGTCACCCAATTTCTGGTCTCCTTGCGCGGCCGGACCGGTGTATGATGACAAGAGGAGGGCGTTTTGTGCAAGAAATGATGAAATGGCTCGACCGGCGCTTCAACTACGCGCCGCCGGCCGGCGAATACGCGGTGATCGTGGAGCGGCTGCGCGGCACACCGGCGCGGATGGCCGACCGGGTTCAGTTCGTGCCGCGTTCGGTGCTGACGCGCCGTTCCCGCGAGGGTTGGACGGTCCAGGAACAGATGGGACATCTTCTGGATCTCGAAGCGTTGTGGGCGATGCGCGTGGGCGAGTTTCTGAGCGGTGCCAAAGAGCTGAGTGCCGCCGATATGACGAACCGCAAGACCAACGAGGCGAACCACAACGAGCGTTCCGTCCAGGCCATCGTCGCCGAGTTTTCCGTGGCGCGCCGTCGTCTGGTCGAGCAGCTCTACGGGGCCGGCGATCCCGAGGCCGCGTCATTCCATCCGCGGCTCAAGCGTCCCATGCGTCTCATTGATTTCTGCTTCTTCATGGCCGAGCACGATGACCATCATCTCGCCATCGTGACTCAACTCCTACGCGGCTGACCGGTGTGAGCGAGCCGCTACGCTCCCATACTTCGACGACGAGCCGTCTGCGCATCACGCTGACGGCGCTGGCCGTATTCGTTTTTGCCGCGTGTCTCTACCTCCCGTCGCTCAAAAACGGCTTCGTCTGGGACGACAAGGCGCTTGTCGAGAATCCCGACATTCGCACGCTCAACGGCGACACCGTCAAACGCGTCTTCACCACCAACTACTGGGACGCCACCGATGTCACCAGCGGACTCTACCGTCCCCTGACCGCGCTTTCGTTCCACGCCGACTATCAAACGCACGCAGACAAGCCGGCCGGCTTTCATCTGACCAACGTGCTCTTCAATGCCGCGGTGTGCGCGCTGCTATTCCTCGTGCTTGTCGAAATGTTCGCCGCTCTCGATCTCGCGCTCTTCGCTGCCCTGTTCTTCGCGGCCTTTCCGATGCACGTCGAGAATGTGGCGTGGGTCTCGGGCCGAACTGATCTCCTGGCCACGATGTTCATGCTGGCGTCGTTGTGGTGGACAGGCGCCCGAAAGGGCGCCCTCATTGGAGCCGCGTTCTTCTTCATCGCGGCGCTGCTCTCCAAGGAAACGGCGATTGTCCTGCCCGCGGTGGTCCTCGTCTCCACGTTGCTTTCCGCGCATCGAGAGCCCTCGGCACGGCGACGCGGCATCATCCTGACCACTGTCCTGTTCGTCATCGCATTGCTCTATCTGGTGCTCCGCAAACAGGTGCTGGGCGCATCGGTGGGATATTTCCATCGCTTCACGCACGGCTTCGAGCAGGCCGTGGCACTTCCCTTCTCGATTCTGGCGCACTACACGTACAAGCTCGTGTTTCCATTTCGTCCCAACGCCGAGTCGGACTTTCCGCCTCCGGCGCACTTCTGGAATGTTCACGTGCTGGTGGGTGTGGCGATTTTCGCGGGAATCTGCTACGCGCTCTGGCGCTGGCGGGGAAATCGCGTCTTCGTCTTCGGGACCGCCGTCATCGCAATCGGGCTTTTGCCGGTGCTCAACATTCTTCCGCTGAACCAGATTCTCGCAGAACGCTTTCTCTATTTTCCATCGACAGGCTTTGCGCTCCTCGTGGCTCTTCTCGTGATCACGCTGAGACGGCGCTGGCGCCTCCCGGCAACCGTCGTGTTTGTGCTGCTGCTCGCTGTATGTTCCGCGCGCACAGTCACGCGCACCGCCGATTGGAAAGACGAGCTCACGCTGTTCCAGAAATCAGTGGCTGCGTCCCCCGATAATGCACGCGCCCGCGCCAGTCTCGGGAGCACGCTCTACGATCTGGAACGCTACGACGAAGCGCTGAACGAATTTCGCCATGCGGTGCGGGTGAATCCCTCGTATGCGCCGGGCTGGAGCGGACTGGCGCGCACCGAAGGCAAGCTCGGCCACCTCAAAGAGGCGATGGATGCGATCAACAACGCACTCGATATCGATCCCGACAATGCGGTCTATTACAACAGCCTCGGCATGCTGCAGTTTCAGGCCCGTGACTACATGAATGCGGTGGGAAGCTTCCGCGAAGTGCTTCAGATCCGGCCGCGCCATCTGCATGCGCGCTTCAATCTCGGACTGGCGTTGTATCAGCTGGGCGACTTCGAGGGTGCCGTGAAGGAATTCACCGAGCTAGAGAACAAGGACGGGGACTTCCAGAACGCCTGGTTCTTCCTGGCGGAATCCCAGTTACGGGCCGGCAATGCGGAAGCGGCGGCGGAGTCCGCAAGACACTTCCTCGCGGTCCATTCGCAAGACGACGCCATGGCATCAAGAGCACGTGAGATCGCTGGTGGAACGGCGCACTAGCCGCTGCTTCCGTCAGGACACTCGCTCCGCTCGTGTCAGTTCGCAGCCGCGAACTGCGCCGGATGCTTCAGGTGGAAATCGGTCGCGTCCTGGTACGCCTTCGCGACCGTCATGACTTTCCCCTCTTCGAAGAGTTTCCCCATGAAGGTGATGCTCGTCGGGCTGCCCTTGTCGGTGAAGCCGTTGGGCAGCACCACGCACGGGTTGCCGGTGAGGTTTGTGTAGAGGAGATTGTCGCCGCCGAAGGCGGGCGTGATGTACACGTCGACGGGAAGCTTTTCCATCTCGCGCATGAGGATCGTCCGTGCGCGGTTGGCCTGAATGTATTCCACCGCGGGAATGAAGCGCGCGGCACGGAATGTATTGGGCCACGCGTTGCGCACCTGGCGTTTCATCTGGTCGTCGCGATTGGTGCGCGTGAGCTCGTCGAACGCAGCCGCGGCCTCGGCGGTGAGGATGGTGGCCAGCGGTGCTGACGGCACCGTGGGGAGCTCGATCGGTATCAGAGTCGCGCCCAGCGAACGCAACTTCTCCAGCGTCGCGGCATCGTTCGCCTTGTTGGGATAGTCCTCGTCGAACAGAGCTTTCACATAGCCGATCTTGAGATCCGCCAGCTTCATCCTGGCCGAGTACGTGAACGGCGCATCGATCACCGCGGGGTCGAGCCCGTCCGGTCCTTTGATCACGTCGAGCACGATGCCGCAATCTTCCACCGTGCGGCAGATGGGACCGATCTTGTCCATCGACCACGACAACGCCATCGCACCGGCGCGGCTGACACGACCGAAGGTGGGACGAAGGCCCGTGACACCGCAGCGTGTCGATGGAGAAACAATCGAACCCCATGTCTCGGTACCGATGGCAAACGCCACACAACCGGCGGATGTCGCGGACGCCGAGCCCGCCGACGAACCGCTCGAGCCTTCGTCGAGGTTCCACGGATTGCGCGTCATGCCGCCGAACCACACGTCACCCCAGGCCAGCTCGCCCAACGTCAGCTTCGCAATCATGACCGCGCCCGCGTCATCCAGTTTCTTGATGACTGTCGCCGTCTCATCGATGGTCTGGTTCTTGTAAGGCTCCGAACCCCAGGTGGTCGTCGTCCCCTGCACCGCGAGCAGTTCCTTGGCGCCGTACGGGATGCCGTGCAGGATGCCGCGGTAGTGCCCCTTCTTGATCTCTTCGTCGGCTTTGCGTGCCGACGCCAGCGCGCGCTCTTCGGTGAAGCTCACCACGCATTCCAGCCTGGGCGCGTAGCGTTTGAGGCGATCGAGGTACATTTGCGTGAGCTCAGTGGAAGTCACCTGTTTGGTGCGAATCAACTCGGCCAGATCACGTACCGACCAGAATGCCACCTCTTCGAGGTTTGCGGGACGCCTTACATTTCCCGGTTTGCTCCAATGTATGCTTGCCGACTTTTTTCCCGCGCTATCGCGCGGGTATCTTCCAGGCACTGGATTCATCACCAGCGCGGGCGGGACCTCATTCGGGATGTTCATCTTGCGCAGCTCGTCGTAGCCCTTGAGATAGTCGCCGAGATCGGCCTGCATGGAGTCGATCTCGGAGTCGGTGAACTCGAGCCCGATCAACTTCTGCGCGCTCGCAATGTCGCTCTTGGTGAACGGCAATTCGCCTTCCGCGACACCGAGGACAAAGCCAATCGCGAGAGCACCGAATACAAGCAACGCCACTTTCCAGCTACGCATCTTGCGCCTCCGAGCCGACGCGCGATAGCGCGTCCCGTTGTCATTACTTTGACTGCAATACTCCAAGCATCTCATCAATGCTCGTAAACTTCTCTCGCGGCTTTCCGACCACGCTGCCGCGTTCGATTTCCGCCGCATCAATCCGGCGCCAGTCGTCATAACTCACCACACGCACGTTGCGCGATTTGAGAAGCGCCAGCAGCGCGTCACGCGACGGCTCCGCGCAGCGCGCGAGCGCCGGCATATCCGCCAGGAGCGACTTTACGGTCTCGAAGCTGTCCGGCTTGTTGGTGCCGATGATTCCCGACGGGCCGCGTTTGATCCATCCCGCCGCGTACAGCCCCGGCACGGGCTGGCCGTTCTGCATCACGCGGCCTTCGACATTGGGAATGACTGCATTCTTCTCATCGAATGGAACGCCGGCAAGCGGAACACCGCGGTACCCGACAGAACGAAACAGAACGCCGCACGGAACCAGCTCCGTGATCCCGGTACCGGCGGCTTTCTGCGCTCCGGGTTCGCCCGAGAGCTGGTTGCGCTCGAGGACGACACCGTCGAGGCGCGGACCTCCGACCAACTCTTTCGGTCCCCGATAGAATTGAATGAGGAGACGGCGCGATTTCCCGGCCGGCTCCTTCGACGCGGCGGCCTGCAAGAGATCGTAGTTCTTCTGCGCTTCGCGCCACTTGAGCACTTCCAGCTCGGCACGACTGGCGTCGTTGAGCACGAGCTCGGCGGGATCCACGACCAGATCACAATCGCCGAATTCACCCAGCTCTTTCATTTCGGGCGGCGTGAACGCGGCCTGCACGGGCCCGCGGCGGCCGATCATGCGAACTTCGCGCACCTTTGATTCGGCGAGAACCTCCAGCGCGCGCGCCGTGATGTCCGTGTTTGCCAGCTCGTCGACGGTCTTGCACAGAATGCGGGCCACGTCGACGGCCACGTTGCCCTGGCCGATGACGACCGCGCACTCGTGCGAGAGATCGAACGCGCGGTCCTGGTAATCGGGATGTCCGTTGTACCACGCGACAAACTCCGTCGCGGTGTAGCTGCCGGGAAGGTCTTCGCCAGGAATGCCCAGGCGGCGGTCGGTCTGCGCCCCGTTCGAGAAGACGATAGCGTCGTAGAACCGGCGCATCTCTTCGACAGAGATGTCGCGTCCGACGGTGACGTTGCCGAGGAATGCAAATCCCGGAAGCGCCGCGGTCTTTTCGTAGCGGGCGATGATGTTCTTGATCTTGGGATGATCCGGCGCCACACCGTAGCGCACGAGGCCGAAGGGCGCGGGCAGTGCGTCGAACACGTCGACCTGGATATTGGGATCGGCAAGGAGTGCTTCGGCCGCGTAGAAACCGGCCGGGCCGCTGCCGACGACGGCGATTCGAATCGGAGCTGACATCAGGCTGGAATCTCTATCGTGGTAGTCCCTCGACAACGATCATCTGCGTGGTGGCGCAAGCGTGGCGCAGAGATCGCGCTTCCCGATATTCGGGAGACTCGAGCCACTGTTTGGCGCGCTCGACGCTCTCGAATTCCAGAATCACCACGCGGCACGCGTCCCATTCTCCCTCAAGCGCTTCCGAATGTCCACCGCGCGCTATGTAGCGGCCGCCGTAGTGGGCGATGCTGGCGGGCGCGAGCGCCTTGTAGCGCTCGTACGCCGCCGCATCTTCAACACTCACCTGGACGATCACGTACGCGGACATGACGCCTCAGGGTGCCGCTTTCAAATACGCCGCCACGGAGCTTCCTTCGCGCTGGCGCAAATTCAGACAATCGCTGATGCCCGACGCCACCTTTTCCAGATTGCGGTCGGTGCCGTCCACTTTGTGCGCCGGTTCGTCGAAGAACTTCTTGGCCGCGTCGAGGCGCTGCTGCTCGCAGCCGCTCACCATGTAGGGGAAGTAGGCCTGAAACTCGACGGGAAGTCCCGAGGCGAGTTTGGTGTAATTCTTCGTCATCCATGCGTAGACCTTGTCGCGTCCCGATTCCGTCTGGTACATGCCGGCGAAAAGCTGGAAGCGATCCATGACGCGCACCTTGTCGGTGAGCGCATACGCCAGCACTTCTTCCTGAATCTTGGGGTCGCGGAAGTTCCCCATCGCGCCCAGATAGCGCGTGCGGTCAGCCGGGATCGCCGACGCTTCGAACCTGGAGCGGTACTCCTCGAAACGCGCCTGATCGCCGTTGCTCGCCGCGACCGCCAGCACCGAGCCCGCAATGGTGGCGTCAATGCTCTTGGGATCCTGCATGTACTTCTGCGCGGCCGCTTCGCAGTACGCGACCACGTCCGGATCCTCGCCCTCCTGGCCCAGCCACCCGATCAGACCGGGACGGATGAGCTTCACGTCCTCGGGATCGTCGGCCCTGGGCTCGATGCCGTAGCGCTCGCGCGCCGGCTGGAGTGTGCGGCGCACATAGCGCGCGAACGGCTCTTCCAGTTCGGCGGTGACGAACGGCGCCTTGAGGCTCTGTAGATCCGCCATCACCGACGAGATGATTTCCGGTTCCGGATGCTGCGCCATGCTCGACGCGATGCTCAGGTATTCATCGCCTTTGATCTCGCCCGCGTTCAGGAGAGCGCGCGCGTTGCCGAGAAAGCGCGTGCGTTCGCGCTTGGTCATGGTCTTGTCCGGATCGGACGCGATCTTTTTCATCATTTCGGACGGCACGATCCAGCGGTAATAACCCACGCCGTCCTGATCGGGCATGACCCAGTCGACCTTGCCCGCCACTTCGACTTTCTTCTCCGCCTTGTCGAGCACGACGACGCGCGTCTGCACGTTCTTGCCGTCGGAAATCTTGAGACGCACGGGAATATTCCACGTCTCATCGTTGGCCGTCGCGCCCGCATTGTGAAAACGCGACTGCGACAGCGTCACCATGCCGCTGGGATCGACGCCCACCTTCACCAGCGGGAAGCCGGCCTGGTCGAGATAGCTGGCGAGAATCGGCTCGAGGTTCTTGCCCGATGCCTCCGCCAGCGCGGAGAACAGATCGGCTCCCACCGCGTTGCTCCACTTGTGGGCGGCGATGTATTTCTGCACGCCCAGCTGGAACTTGTCGGGGCCGATGAACGCCTCCACCATCTTGAGGACGGTGCGGCCCTTCTTGTACGTGATGTCGAGGTCTTCCATGATGTCGGCGCCCGAATCCACCTTGCGGCGCACGGCGGTGGTGACGACATTCGCGTCCTGCGACATGACTGTATTCACTTCCTGGAGCTCTTTCGTCTCGTAGCCGAACTGCGGGAACAATTCCGGCATCAACTTGACCGCGAGCCAGTCGGCGAACGATTCGTTCAGCCACAGATCATCCCACCACGCCATGGTGACCAGATCGCCGAACCACATGTGGGCTTCTTCGTGGA
>DATNGX010000257.1:0-2717 GCA_035605755.1 Candidatus Krumholzibacteriia bacterium | reverse complement strand
CACCGAGGCCGAAAATGTGTTTCTGGTTCCGTCGCACGACGGGCGCCTGTACGCGCTCGATGAAGTCACGGGCGCGCGGCGCTGGGTGCTTGCCGTGGGAGGCCCGGTGGGCGCGTCACCGGCAACCGACGGAGATGTCGTCGTGGTCGGGTCGCCGCGCGGCGACGTGATGGCGGTCGACCTGGCGCGCGGCAAAGCGCGCTGGACGTACCGCACCGGCGGCGCGGTCAACTCCGGTCTGGTGCTGGACGGTGACCGTGTCTATGCGGGCGCCGCCGACCGGCGCGTCTATTGTATAGACGCAAAGAGCGGGGAGCTGGTGTGGCGTTTCGACACCGAGGGCATCATCCTGTCACGCCCGTACGTCGGGAACGGGCGCGTCGTCGTCACATCGTACGACGGCTCGGTCTATTGCCTGGATGCTTCGAGCGGCCAGTTGATCGATCGTTACCAGACCGGTGAATCGATTTTCTCCTCGCCGGTGGTGGTAGACGGGCGCGTTTTCTTCGGCAACAACGCCGGCCGCTTTTACTGCCTGGAATCTCCACAGTCCTGATCGTACGCCGAGGGCCGTCCGGAACCTGAAGCAGGACCCCGGCTTGCGCGCGCGGTGCACGTTTGCTACCTTGCATCACGGTTTCACCTGAAAGGCACGCGGTCCCATGAATCTGCTGCAGAAGCTCTTCAAGCCGAAGTCGCAGCGCGACTTCTCCCGGCATGCGCCCATCCTCGACGAGGTCAATCGTCACGCGGCTTCCTACGAGGGGTATACAGAGGAACAGTTCCGCGCCAAGACCGACGAATTCCGGTCTCGTCTGGCCGCCGGAGAGACCCCCGACGACATCCTGCCCGAGGCGTACGCGCTGGTAAAGACGGCCTGCAAAGCGCTGGTGGGCACGTCGTGGGACGTGTGCGGCATCCCCATCACCTGGGAAATGGTCCCGTACGACGTGCAGATCGTGGGCGGCATCGTGCTTCACGAGGGCAAGATCGCGGAAATGGCCACGGGCGAAGGCAAGACCCTGGTGGCCACCATGCCGCTGTACCTGAACGCGGTCACCGGCCGCGGCGTGCACCTGGTCACGGTGAACGATTATCTCGCGCGTCGCGACTCCGAGTGGATGGGGCAGCTTCTGCGCACGCTCGGCGTCACGGTCGGCTGCATCCAGGCGGACCAGTCCAACGAAGTGCGCAAGGCCGCCTACGCCTGCGACGTCACCTACGGCACCAACAACGAATTCGGCTTCGACTATCTGCGCGACAACATGAAGACGCGCGCCGAGGACCGCGTGCAGCGCGGCCATGCCTACGCCATCGTCGACGAAGTCGACAGTGTGCTGATCGACGAAGCCCGGACGCCGCTCATCATCTCGGGCCCGGTTTCGCACAGCACATCGTCGGATCTGTTCGCGCGCTTGAAGCCCAAGGTCGAGCGCGTGGTGGGATTGCAGACGCGACTCGTGAACGAGCTGGTCGCTTTCGCGGAGAAAGAGCGCGAGAACGCGGAGAAGGAAGACGAAGTGGCGCGCGCGCTGCTCAAGGTCAAGCGCGGCGCACCCAAGAACAACCGTTTCATGAAGCTCATGACCGAGTCCGGCGTCGAGAAACTGATCCAGCACATCGAAGTCGAGCTCATGCGCGACAAGGTCCTCACCGATCTCGACGAAGAGCTCTACTATGCCGTCGACGAAAAAGGCAACTCGCTCAATCTCACCGAAAAAGGCCGCGACGCTCTCTCCGCGGAAGACCGCGAGCAGTTCGTCCTGCCCGACCTGTCCGAGCAGATTCATGCCATCGACGCCGACGAGTCACTCGAGCCCGCCCAGCGTGTCGAGGCCAAGGACCTCGCCTACCGGCGCTACGCCGAGCGTTCCGAATCGATTCACAACTTCAGCCAGCTCCTGCGCGCGTACACGTTGTTCGAAAAGGACAACGAGTACGTGGTGCAGGAAGGCAAGGTCATGATCGTCGACGAATTCACCGGCCGCCTGATGCCGGGGCGGCGCTTTTCCGACGGCCTGCACCAGGCGCTGGAAGCCAAGGAAGGGGTCAAGATCGAGGGTGAGACCCAGACGCTCGCCACCATCACGCTGCAGAACTACTTCCGCATGTACGAAAAGCTCTCCGGCATGACCGGTACGGCCGAGACCGAAGCGGAGGAATTGCACAAGATCTACAAGCTCGACGTGCAGGTGATCCCGACCAACGAAGCGGTCAGGCGCATGGACATGGAAGACCTCGTCTATCGCACCAAGCGCGAGAAGTACAACGCCATCATCGACGAGGTCGCGCGTCTCAACGAAAAGAAGCTTCCCGTGCTTGTCGGCACCATCAGCGTGGAAGTGTCGGAGACACTGTCGCGTCTCCTGAAACGGCGGGGCATCCCGCACAACGTCCTGAACGCCAAGTATCACCAGCAGGAAGCCGAGATCGTGGCGCGCGCGGGTCGCGCGGGCGCGGTGACCATCGCCACCAACATGGCGGGCCGCGGCACCGACATCAAGCTCGAGGCCTCGGTGGTGGCGTGCGAAGAATGTGGGATCGGCACCGGGCGCAGCGAGTGGAAGACCAAGAGCGGCGCCACCGTCGACACGCGCAAGTGCGAAGAGGATGTGCCGTGCGGATTGCACATCATCGGCACCGAGCGCCACGAGTCGCGCCGTATCGACCGCCAGCTGCGCGGACGCGCCGGCCGCCAGGGTGATCCCGGTGAATCG
>DATNGX010000256.1:0-14611 GCA_035605755.1 Candidatus Krumholzibacteriia bacterium | reverse complement strand
ATCGAACCGGAGCACACTCACAGCAGGAGTTATCGCAACACGATGGAAGGCGGAAATCATATCACCCTGGGCCCGGGCGGCACCCGTGAAGTCGAACCCACGTTCTTCTTCATGATGAATTGCCTGCTCTACAGCCGTCTCGAATCCGGCAATCCTTCGAACCAGACCTATTACGACGAGGACGTCAACGTCTACCTCGCCAACCTGCTGACGTCGTTCATGAACCCGGAGCATCATGAACGCACCAAGAAATATCTGTCGCGCTACGACAGCGATCTGTTCGACAAGGTGCAGCGCTCGTCGGATGTGCGCCTCAAGTACACCATCTACAAGACCAACGCCGATTTCCTGCTCATCTCGATCGGAATTTTTCACAATGCCGACGCGGCGCGGCCGGGATCCAAGGACGCCTTTCTGCGCGACAACGAAGAGGTCTACGTGGGCCGCGCCAAGGCGTACTACCAGTTCGCGTATTCGTACAGCCAGCACATGTTCAGGAAGGCGACGGCGATTTCCGAAGTGCTGGAAAAACTTTCGCGGGGATTCGAACAGTACGTGCAGATCTTGAGTCACATGCGCGGCGAGTACTTCAACATTCTCGAACGCCTGTCATCGGGCGAGGTGTATCACCTCGAGCGCTCGGTGGATCGCTTCGAGAGCGGGCGCGAGCTCAAGGCTCTCCAGGATCAGTTCCTGGACATGTACTCGGAATATCTGAAGACGAAGGATCCCGCGCTCCAGACCAGGCTGCGGGAGATCGCGAAGCAGATTCAGAAGCTCGACGAGACGTTCCGCTTTACGATGGATCAGACGTAGGCTCGGGTGCGCTCTCCGGAACCACCGCGAGCTTGGCCACGACCGCGTTCCTCTCCACGAATTTCGTCACCAGCTCGAACACCTTGTCCTTGGACTCGCCGCGGCACACCACGTGTGAGCCGGTGGGGAGCATGTGGATTTCGGTGTCGGCGTGACGCGCGTGGCGGCGCAGATACTTGAGACCTTTCGCGGAAAGGTGCGTGTCGTCGCCGGCCTGGATGGCGAGCAAGGGAACGTTGATGGGCCCGCCGTTCTTCTACGTGTAGTCCATGGCCTGCAGCACCTCGCCGTTCCAGCCCGCGAAGTGATAGAACACGGTTGGCGTCACCATGCGCGCCACCTGCAGAAAGCGCGACTTGATGCCCATTTTGGGATAGAGCGCGGGTGCGAGCAGAATGATTCCCTTTATCGCCGAGCGCTCCGCCAGCATCAGCGTGACAGCACCGCCCAGGGAGAGCCCGCACACGAACGTGGCGGAAGAGCTGGCCGCGGCGATCTCGATGGCCACCTGTGCCTGCGACACCCAGTTTTCCCACGAGCGCGTGCGCGTGCGCGTGCCGGTGGGCCCGATGCGCGGACAGTAGGCGGAGATGCCGTTGGCGTGGAGGTGCGTGCCCAGATCGCGCATTTCAGCCGGCGTGCCGGTGGATCCGTGCAACAGCAAGACCAGCGGCGTCTCGGCGTCGTGCAGGAAGAGGAAGCTGCGATCGTCGCGCGCAATGTGCAGCGACTTGTCGTACTCGAAGTGCTGCAGGAAATGCGCGCGCAGGAGCTCACGACGCTGCCGCGGAGACTCCGGCGTCTTCTTGAGGGACTCGGTGATTTCCCAGATGGTGCGATTGATCTGTCCGTGCCAGGTCATGTAGTTCCCTAACTGAGGCGATAATTCGGCGCTTCTTTGGTGATGATGACGTCGTGCGGATGGCTCTCGCGCAGCGCGGCGGCGGTGACCATCATGAAACGACCGTTGGTCTTGAGCTCATCGAGCGTGCGCGTGCCGCAGTAGCCGAGTCCGGCGCGCAGTCCGCCGATCAGCTGGAAGATGGAATCGGAAACACGGCCCTTGTAGGGCACGCGGCCTTCGATGCCTTCGGCGACGAGCTTGTTGTCTTCTTCCACGTCGGCCTGGCCGTAGCGATCCTTGCTGCCTTCTTTCATGGCTTCGATCGATCCCATGCCGCGGTACGACTTGAAGCTGCGGCCTTCGTACAGCACGATCTCGCCCGGCGTTTCGTCGGTACCGGCGAAGAGGCTGCCGACCATGACCACATCGGCGCCGGCTGCAATCGCCTTCACGATGTCGCCGCTGAACTTGATGCCGCCGTCGGCGATCAGGGGAACACCCGCTTTGGCGGCCACGCTGGCGCAGTCCATGATGGCGGTGATCTGCGGCACACCGGCACCCGCGACCACGCGCGTCGTGCAAATGGCACCCGGTCCCATACCCACTTTGATTCCGTCCACGCCCGCTTTGATGAGATCACGCGCCGCCGCCGCGGTGGCGATGTTGCCCGCGATCAGCTGCACCGAGCGATGGCGTTTCTTCACCTTGGCGATGGTGTCGATCACGTTCTGTGTGTGACCGTGCGCGGTGTCGATCGCGATCACGTCGACGCCCGCATCAACCAGGAGATCGACACGATGCAGCGCGTCCTTCCCCACGCCGACGGCAGCGCCGGCGCGCAGCCGGCCCTCGTCGTCCTTGCAGGCGCTCGGGAAGTCGAGCTTCTTCTGGATGTCTTTGACCGTGATGAGCCCACGCAGGCGGTTCTTGGAATCGACCACGGGAAGTTTTTCGATGCGGTGCTCGTGGAGAAGGCGCTTCGCGTCTTCCATCTTGATCCCGACCGGCGCAGTCACCAGACCCTTCGACGTCATGAGATCGCGAATGGGGATGGAGTCGTCTTCGTTGAAGCGCATGTCGCGCGCGGTGAGAATCCCTACCAGCGCGCCGTTCTTGTCGGTGATGGGCACCCCGGAGACACGGTACTTGCGCATGAGGTCGTGCGCATCGCGCACCTTGTGGCCGGGGCTGAGTGTCAGCGGGCTCGCGATGACGCCACTCTCACTCCGTTTCACCAGGTCGACGTGCTCCGCCTGGCGCTCCGGCGTCATGTTCTTGTGGATGAACCCGAGCCCGCCGGCGCGCGCGATGGCGATTGCAAAACCGGCCTCGGTGACCGTGTCCATGGCGGCAGACACGATGGGAATGTTGAGCCGGATCTTCTTCGTGAGGCGCGTGGAAACGTCGGTGTCGGCGGGTAGAAAAGCCGATCGGGCGGGGACGAGCAGAACGTCGTCGAACGTGATCCCCGTCCCGATAATCTTATCGGGCATCGAAATGGGCCTCCGGGTTAATTGAGCGAATCTACCACGCTTACGGCCCCCACGCAAGGCGCGCAACCGCGTCCGGGGCCGTTCCCGGGGGACCCAGCGGGAAACAAAAAGGCCCGGCGGAGGCCGGGCCTTTAATGCCGGGGTATCCCGGAATCAGCAGACTACGATCTACAGGTCCGAGGGCTTGAGCGTCTTGCGCTTGTTCGCCTTGGCGCGGTCGCCCGCTTCCTTGATGATGCCGCGGACAGCCTTGTCCAGGGCGGGATAGAAGTCGCTCGACACGTTGTAACCCTTCGCGGCGGCCTTGGTCCGGGTCTTCGAGATGATCAGCTCGGCACCGGCGGCCTTCTTCGCAGCTTTTGCCATTTTGGAGTTCCTCCCAAAAAGTGTGTTAAACGCTTACAACAGGCTTTAAACAGCCTCTCTACGCGTTCGGTCTATCAGGTGCCGAAAATCCTGTCAAACAAAAAATCGCCCGGGATGCCCGATTTCGGCCTTCCCGGGCGATTTTGTGTGCGGCGGGGTGGGAACGTGCCCGATCAGCGCGGAACCTTGGGCAGCGTGATGCCCGTCTGCTTCTGGTATTTGCCCTTCTTGTCGGCGTACGACGTCAGGCATTCCTCGTCGCTCTCGAAGAAGAGCACCTGTGCGATGCCCTCATTGGCGTAGATCTTCGCGGGCAGCGGTGTGGTGTTGGAGATCTCCAGCGTCACGTAACCCTCCCATTCGGGCTCGAACGGCGTGACATTGGTAATGATGCCGCAGCGCGCGTATGTCGACTTGCCCACGCAGATGGTGAGCACATTGCGCGGAATCCGGAAGTACTCGACGCTGCGCCCGAGTGCAAACGAGTTGGGCGGAATGATGCAGACGTCGCCCTTGTAATCGACGAACGAGCGCGGATCGAAGCCCTTGGGATCCACCACGGTGCTGTTGATGTTCGTGAAGATCTTGAACTCATCGGCGATGCGGATGTCGTAGCCGTACGATGAAACGCCGTACGACACCGCTCCATCCGTCACCTGGCCGTCCGCGTACGGCTCGATCATCTTGTATTCCTTCACCATGCGCGTGATCCACTTGTCGGGCTTGATCGACATTACCTTCTCCGTTTGGGTTGGAATGAAAACCGGCTAATCGTGCTGCGCCACGAGGGCGCGAAATTCCGCTGCGCGCGCGGGATCGCTCTGGAATGCGCCGAGGAGCGTGGTGGTCACCACGTCGGCATTTCTCTGTTCCACGCCGCGCATCGCCATGCACAGATGGCGCGCTTCGATCTGCACCGCGACGCCGCGGGGCTTCAGATGCGTTTGCACGTCGCGCGCGATGTCGTGTGTCATGCGTTCCTGCACCTGCAGCCGGCGCGCGTGCACATCGACGAGGCGCGCAAACTTGGAGAGGCCCGCAATTTTTCGCGAAGGCAGATAGGCGATATGGCACTTGCCGAAGAACGGAACCAGGTGGTGCTCGCACACCGAGTAGAAGTCGATGCCGCGCACGATCACCACACCGTCGTGCTCCGCTTCAAATGTTCCTTCGGAGAACACCTCTTTGGCGCTGGCAGCGTAGCCCCGCGTGAACACGCGCCAGGCCTCGGCCGCGCGCGCCGGCGTCGCCTCCATGCCGCCCGCGGGCTTCTGCCCCAGCGCGGCCAGCAGGCTGCGCACGGCTGCTTCCAGCGCATCCGGCGCCTGCGCGCTCCGTTTCGACGCCATCTACTTGTGCTCCAGTGTCGGCGTGTGATGGTGCGCGGCGAGATAGCGCTCCGCATCGAGCGCGGCCATGCAGCCCATTCCCGCCGCCGTGACGGCCTGGCGGTAGACGTGATCGGTTACGTCGCCGGCGGCGAATACGCCGGGGACATTCGTGCGCGTGGTACCCGGCTCCACGATCAGATAGCCGTTTTCGTCCATGTCGAGCTGGCCCTTGAAAATCTGCGTGTTGGGCGTGTGGCCGATGGCGATGAAAAGTCCGCCACACTCGAGCGTGCGGGTCGCACCGGTCTCGATGTTCTTCAACTTCACCGCGCTCACTTTCATGTCGCCGATCACTTCGTCGACCACGGAGTTCCAGATGAACTCGATCTTCGGGTTGGCGAACGCGCGATCCTGCATCGCCCGGGATGCACGCAGCTCGTGGCGACGGTGCACCACGTACACCTTCGATCCGAACTTGGTGAGAAACGTGGCCTCTTCCAGCGCGGTATCGCCGCCGCCGACCACCACGATCACCTGATCGCGGAAGAAAAATCCGTCGCACGTCGCGCACGCCGACACGCCGTAGCCCATGAGTTTCTCTTCGCTCGGAATTCCGAGCCAGCGCGCGCTGGCACCCGTGCACAGAATGAGCGCGTGCGCATGGTATTCTTCCTTGTCGGCGTAGATCTTCTTCACCTTGCCGCGCAGATCGACACGGTCGATGGTGGCAAACGCGAATTCGGTCCCGAAGCGAGCGGCCTGCTTCTTCATGACCTCCATGAGCTCGGGGCCCATGATGCCGTGCTCGAAGCCCGGGTAGTTTTCCACATCGGTCGTGATGGTGAGCTGCCCGCCGGGTTGGGTGCCCTCGATGACGAAGGGCTTCAAGTCGGCGCGGGCGGCATAAATGGCCGCCGTGAGCCCGGCCGGGCCCGAGCCGAGGATGATGATGTCGCGAACGTCGCTCATGTGTGGATGCGCTCCCGAAGCGAGGCGGTAAGCTGTGCAATATAGCTTGGTTTCATTTCAAGTCAAGGTCGCCCATTGCAAGCATACGCCGTCAACCGGTACATTGATAGTACCCCACGCAAGTTGACACGCTCATGATTCGACACCCATTGCGCTCATGCGTCGGGCTCGCGCTTGCCGCCGCCGTCATCCTCTTGATCGCGTGCGGCGACGACAGCACGGCACCTCCCACTCCCCATCCGGTTCCGGACACCACGCCACCAGAGGCCGTCACCAGCCTGACCGCGTCCTACGATGCGGCACTCGACGCCGTCATCCTGCGCTGGACCGCGCCGCGCGATGACAGCGCACACGAGCGCGCCGACCATTACGAGATCCGTCGCAGCCGCACCTTTCCGTTCGATTGGGAAAGCGCCACGGTGGTGGACAACCCGCCCGCCCCGGCCGATCCGGGCACGATCCAGGAGCTCGCCCTGGGCGATCCCCTGCGCGGCACGGACATGTATGCATCCGTGCGCGCGGTCGACGCCGCCGGCAACATTTCGCGCGTGGGAGCGCTCGCGCACACGAGCGTCCCCGGTTATTCAATCCATGTGGTGTGCAGCGACGTGTACACGGGCTCACCCATCGCCGGGCTCGACGCGCTGGTGACCAACAGCGCCGGCCAGGCCCAGGCGGTGACCGACGCCGCGGGCAGCTTCGAGGTGGGTGATGTCAACAGCGGCGGCATCACCATCCAGCTCTCCTCCGCATCCGCCGCGTATCACGTGTTCCACACCTCATTCACCATCGACGCCGACACGCTCATGCAGGTGCCCATGATTCCCGTGCAGCAGCCGCAGTCGACGCTGTACGCAAGCATTTTCGATCTGCTGCGCGCCGCCAATCTCGCGGTGGGCGGCAAGTACATCATCAAGCGGTGGCATTCCTACCCGGTGCCGTTCTACGCGCGCGATTTCGTGAATGTGAATGGACTCGACTATCGCGCACTCTTGCAGCAGGCCGCGGACCGGTGGAACACACGACTCGGCTTCCAGATGTTCGCCGCCGCCAATGCCGATCCCGCGATCGGAATTCTTGTCGAATTCCTGCCCCGCAGCGCCATGAACGGCGCCGTCGGTGTCACGGAATATTCGAACGATGCGCAGGAATATCCGGCGCACGACCGGGTGCTCATCGTCGATGACCTGGGCGACGGACCGCGCCTCTACTCGATCTTCATGCACGAGCTGGGACACACGATTCCGCTCGCGCATCTCGCGCCGGGCTTCATCATGTTCGCGGGCCAGCCGCTGCCGTCGGACATCAGTGACGATGAAGTGACAATGGTGGGACTTTTTCTCGCACTCCCCAACGGCACGGATCTCGACAACTACGTGCCGCTTGCGCCGTAGACACTCATCCGCCCCCGGAAAATGCCTTCCCCTCGTTGCGTCGGTCGAGATGCTGCGGGGAGAAACAACATCTCATGTGGAACCCGTGCACACGAGGGGAAGGACGTCAGGCGCATTCGATCGAGCCCGAGCGCTTTTCACGCGACGGTATACAACCCAAATTCTAGCGCATCCGGCCCGAAAGTCCAGACTGCACTGAGCCCGTGGATAACCCCGCCATCAGTGCTTCGGCGCCGTCCCGTTGGGAAGCGTGCGCTCGAAGAGCTTGTACGCGCGCGTGAGCTCGTCGGTCCATGACGACGCCCGCTGGAACGGGTGGCGCTCCACCGGGTACAGGGTCAGATTCCAGTCCTCCTTGCCCAGCTCGATGAAGCGCTGGCTCAGGCGGATCGCGTCCTCCGCCAGCACGTTGTCATCGCGCAGGCCGTGCAGCAGCTCCAGGTGGCCCCGGAACCCTTCGGCAAAATAGATCGGGGACGAGATTTTATAGGCCTCGGGGTCCGCCTCCGGCGTGCCGAGGATGCGCACCGTGTACCAGTGATTGTAGTGCGCCCAGTCGGTCACCGAGCGCAGCGCCGCTCCCGACGTCACTTCGTCCGGATACTTGAACAACCCCATCAGGGTAAGGAAGCCCCCGTAGGATCCGCCGTACATGCCGATCTGTTTTTCGGTCACGCCGCGTTCCTGTACCAGGTAGCGCGCGCCGTCGATCAGATCGTCGAGATCACGCCCGCCCATGTGCTTGTAGATCGCCGTGCGGCAGTCGCGACCGTAGCCGGCGGAGCCGCGATAGTCGATGTTCAGCACGGTATAGCCGTGCGCGGCCAAAAAGCAGTTGAACATGTACTCGCGGTAGTAGTAGCTCCAGCCGTCGATCACGTTCTGCAGATAGCCGGCGCCGTGGATGAAAATGACGCCGGCGCCGTTGGATGTGGCGCCGAAGCGCGCGGGGTCGAACAGATGCGTGTACACGTCCACGCCGTCGGAAGCGCGCAAGGTGAGCGTCTCGGGCGCGAGCCACGGGAAGCTGCGAAAAACCTTCGAGGTGGATTGCGTGAGCGGACCTTTGAAATCGCCATTCAACAGATCGAGCATGTAGAGCTCGGCCGGCGCGGTCCAGTCCGAGCGCAGCACGGCGGCCTGCTTCATGTCGGCCGCATACACGAACTGATAGACGCCGCGGTTGGGAGTGAGGAGCCGGCGGTTGGCGCCGTCGGGTTCCATCATCCACAGACGCTGCGATCCCGGCGCGAGCTCGTTGGAGAGCACCAGCCAGCGATGGTGCACGTCGTCGAAAACGGCGTCGTAGACCTCGAAATTGCCCTGCGTGAGCTGCGTACGCTTCCCGTCCAGGGTCGCGGTGCAGAGATGCCCCCACTGGTCGGCCTCGGAGATGAAGAAGATTGTCTTCCCGTCCGGCAGCCACGCGCCCGTCTCATAGAATGACGGCCCATCGACCCAGCGGTCGTCCTGGAGATGATCGAGCACCCCGGGGGCGACGGTGCCGTCCTTGTCGCGCTGCGACGGCGTGGCGGACCAGAAGTAGCGATCATGGAATGCGGGCGGAAGCCCGCGCACGAGCAGCACGTCCTCGGTCGGAGACCAGCTCAACATTTCGAGGTTCATGTCGTCGTCGCTCTTGAACCAGGCCAGCGAATCGCCCGCGACATCGACGAACGCGAGCCGGGTCACATCCTGCGCTTCGCCCACCTTGGTGCGCACTTCTTCGGTTTCGGTGTAACCGCTCTCGGTGACGACCAGCGGGATGACAGGTTTGCGAACTCCCGACGCTTCTTTGGTGAGCAGTACCGCCACGTACTTGCCGCTCGGCGACACCAGACAACGCGTAATATCAAAGCCCGAACCCACGTGCAGCTTGCGCGGGTGGGATTCGTCCTTCTTCTTGGGACCGTGCTCCTTGAATTCTTCGAACAACGCCTTCTGTTGATCGATCAGGAACTTTCGCTGCGCGCTGGGCTTGTTTTTCGCGGGATCGTCGGACGCGTCCAGGTTGGTGATCTGGCGCAGGAGGCCGCCGTCGAATGGAACCGCGTACACCTGGTGCGCGCGCGTGAAGTAAACGGTGCGGCCGTCCTGTGAAATCTGGATCGTGCTCTCGTCGTCGGGGGTCTGTGTGAGGCGGTGCGTTGCGCCGCTCCTGGCATCGACGGTAAACACGTCGCCGCCGCGAATTTCCGCGCGGCGCGCCCGGGCACGGTCCCACGCGGTTTCGCCCGGCGCGGTGGTATCGGCGACGGCTTTGGCGAGCTTCTCCATTTTGCCGCTGGAGAGATCCATGCGCCACGTGCCGGCGCGATACGCCAGGTCGAGATAGTGCTCGTACGCCCGCTCGGGCTCGGACGCGTTCATCGAATCGAGGGCGGCGGGGTCGTTCCAGTGGAAGAAGAGTGTCTTGCCGTCCGCGGAGAAGTGGAGATCCGAGGGCGGGGTGCCCACCATTCCCGGTCCCTGCATGATCTGACGGATGGTGAGCTGGTCGAACTGATGCCGCTCGTTCTGGTTCAGCTTGCGGGACGCTTCGGGCGCTGCGGCGTGTTGGGTTTTCTTGTGGCAGGAGGCAACGAGGACGACGGCCAGAAAACACAGCGTGATGCGTCGGATCATGTAGGACCACCTTGAGGGACCGACGCCGGGGTTCCGGGCACGAACGTCTTGTTGTCCCAATTTGGGCTGTTGTATCATACGCGCGCTCTCCGACCAAACCCCATTTCGACTGCCGAAAGGAACGACATGGCCACGCGAAAAAAGAAGGCATCATCCGAAGGCGGGGCTTCCGCCGATGCGAAGAAGCTCACGCGCGCCGAGTTGAAGCAGAAGATTCGCGAATTGAAAAAGAAGCGGCAGGATGCCGGCACTCATTCCGCCAAAGCCAAGGTCCACGAATTCAACGAGCAGCTGCACGTGTGGCGTCGCAAGCTGCGCAAGGCGGCGCGCCAAAAGCAGGCGTGACGCCGGAAAGTCCCGATGCAAACTACGCCGGCCGTGAACAAATCGTTTCGCACACGCTTCAATCCCGCGCTGGAGGACATACGAATGTCCCCCATCGTGTCGATCAGCGAAGAAGCGCGCACGCGCGCGCAGGAATTCGAAAAGTCGGGCAGGAAGTTCGTGTTCTTCCAGCGCGGCGAAATTGATTTTCCCACGCCTGCGTTCATCGTCGAAGCGGCCAAGCGCGGGCTCGACCTGGGGCTGACCAAGTATCCGAAATCGGGCGGCGAAGATTTCTTCAAGGATGCGGTGATCAACCGTCTGCGCGCGGATCAGGACATCAACGACCTCGAGCGCGGCCACGTGGTGGCGAGCTTCGGCGGACAGGAGAGCCTCGAGCTCGCGTTCAAGCTGTTCACGCGCGGCGCGGGCTTCTCGCCGGCGTGGAGCGGTGCGCTCGAAAACTTTGTCCCCTTTGCGCAGATCGACTTCGAGGAAGTGCCGCTCAACCGCGATTTTTCGGTCGACTACGACCGCGTGGAGCGCGCCATCCAGGGTCGCGACTTCTTCTATCTCAACAATCCGCAGAACCCGACCGGCAAGGTGTTCACCGAGAGCGAGCTCCTGCGCATCGTCGACATTTGCACGCGCAACGGCGTGTTCGTCATCGCGGATGAGGCCTACGAGAAGATCGTGTACGACGGGCGCAAGCATTTCTCGCTTGCGCGCCTGAAGCAGGAAAACATCATCACCGCCTTCACGTTTTCGAAGACGTACTCGATGACGGGATGGCGCGTGGGATACGCGGTGACGCGGCATGCGCACATCGCGAAGCTGCTCCGCCTCGGCAACTACACGCAGACGGCGGGTGTCACCACGTTTCTGCAGTATGCCGCCGCGGAAGCGCTCAACAATCTCGAAGAGAGCCGGCGCGCCATCGACACCATGGTGGGCGAATTCGAGAAGCGCCGCGATGCGCTCTATGCCGGACTCAAGGATCTGCCGGGCGTCACCGTCGATTGCCCGCACGGCGCCTTCTACATGTTCCCCAACTTCACCGACGTGATTCCGCGCAACCTCGAGGGCGAGGAGCGAAACCACTACATCTACAAACTGATGATGGCGGAAGGTGTGGCCACCGTGTTCGGCTCGTGTTTCGGAAAACACTTCACCGACAACGTGCGCATTTCATTTTCGGCGACGCCGGTCCCGCTCATTCACGACGCTGCGGAGCGGTTCCATCGCGTGTTCCGTTCGCGATGAAATGACGGTTCGAGGCCGCAGCCACATCATCGTCAACATGGCCGTCAGCGTCGACGGCCGCATCAACTCCCGCACTCGCGAACGCTTCGCGCTGGGCAGCGAGCACGATCGCCGCTTGATGGACGTGCTGCGCGAGCGCGCGGACGCCGTCCTGATCGGCGCCGGCACGGTGCGACACGACGGCCACCCCATGCTGCTCCGGTATCCGGATCTGGTCGCGAAACGAACCAAGCGCGGTGAAGCCGCGCATCCCGTCAATGTCGTCCTGTCCGGCGACCTCGATCTTCCCGTGAAGCGTTTCTTTGCCGGCGACGCGACGAAGCGGATCATATTCACGACCAGGCGGGCAACGGCGGCGCGCATCCGGAAATTCCAGCGCGTGGCCGAAGTGGTGGTGCTGCCGGGAAAACATCCGTCAGCGCCACGGGTCGTGGAAGAGCTGCGCAAGCGGGGCTTGAAAAGACTGATTCTGGAAGGCGGCGGCGAGGTTCACTTCCCGTTTGCGAAAGCGGGCCTCGTCGACGAGTGGTACATCACCATCACGCCGCGCTTGATCGGCGGCCGGAACGCACCCTCGTTCCTCGACGGCGAAGGCTTCGTGAAGAAAAACCACATCGAGCTCAAGCTCGTCTCTCTGCGCCGTGTGAAAGACGAGCTCTTCCTGCGTTACAGGAAGAAATAGTTCGTTTGTTACTGCCGCCGCGGCAGTAATCAACATTTTCACAAGCTCGCTTGCGGGTGTGGCTCAAGAGGCGTCATGCAAAAAATCGCGCCGGAGACAATGAAGATCTCCGGCGCGATTGTGTTCGATCACGCTGGGTGTTTTTTACCTTCGTAACGAAGGTGAATTTAACCCAATGCGATCAACGAGAAAAGCGAGCGCGAGCGTTGCACCAACCTGGTGCGCGCGAGCGGGTGGCGACGGACAGGGCTCTCGTTGGGTGAGCGAAGCGAGACCCAACGGGATGGACGGAGCCAGGCCCTGCGAGCGCGGTGTTTTGAGCGGACGCTACAGATCCTCGAGCACCGCGTGCGCGTGCCCGTCGACTTTCACCTTCGGGTACACCTTCGCGATCTTGCCGTCCTCGTCGATCACGAACGTGGTGCGTTCGATCGCCTTGAAGATCTTCCCGTACATGCTCTTGTCGACCAGCACGCCGAATGCGTTGCACACATTGCCGTCCGGATCCGACAAAAGAGTAAAGGGCAGCTCGTACTTGGACTTGAATTTCGCCTGGGCGGAGACGGAATCCTTGCTGATCCCGATCACCTCGGCGTTCTTCTTTTCGAATGCGGCGACTTCATCACGGAAGTCGCAGGCTTCGCGCGTTCAGCCGGGGGTGTCGGCCTTGGGGAAGAAAAACAGAACGACACGGCGGCCCTTCAGACTTTCGAGGGAAAGGTCCTTGCCCTCGTCGGTCTTGAGCGTGAAGGCCGGCGCTCTCATGCCTGCTTCGATCATCGCGCTCTCCTTCTTTCAACAAGCGTTTCCTGAATGCGCTCGAACAGCGCGTGTGACACAACGGGCTCGCCCATATTGTCGCGGCCCGCAAAACCGTGGAAATCGGATCCGCCCGAAATCAACAGACCGCGGTCGCGCGCCAGCGCCAGAAGCCGCGTGATCACGGGCGGTATGTGATAGGGGTGGAACACCTCGACCCCGTCGAAGCCCTCATCGAGCAGGCGCAAAAACGCCGGGAAGTCTTCCATATAATAGCCGGGGTGGGCGATGAACGCGAGACCGCCGGCCGCATGAATGCTCGCGACCGCCTGCGCCGGCTGCATTTTGAATTTGTCGACATATGCGGCGCAGCCCTCGCCGATAAAGCGCGCAAAGGCGTGGCCGTGATCCGTGGCATAACCCGCTTCGATGAGCGCTTCGGCGATGTGCGGACGGCCCAGCGCACCATTGCCGGCCTTGGCCATCACGTGCGACATCTCGATGTGCACGCCCTGTTCGGCCAGCTTCTCCACGATGCGCTCGCCGCGCCGCTCGCGCGCGCCACGAAAATCACGCAGCAGCGTTTGCAGCGGCGCGTCGGCAGCGTCGACGCCGTAGCCGAGCACGTGCAGGTCCTTGCCGTTGAACTCGCAGCTGAGCTCGACACCCGTCATCACTTCCACATGGGCGGTCACGGCCGCGGCCGAAAGCTCCGCGAAACCTTCCATCGAATCGTGGTCGGTGAGCGCGATGCCGGCCAGGCCTTTCGCCTTCGCCATGTCGATCAGCTCGGCCGGTGTACGGACACCGTCCGAGTAGGTCGAATGCATGTGCATGTCGATGCGTTTGTTTTCTGCTGATGCCATGAGTTCGGGTTTACTTCCCGCTCCCGGGCTGCGATGATGACAGCCGCATTGCGATCGTTTCGAGGAGGACACCGTGCCCCGCCCCGTCACATCCAAACATATACTACTCTACGCCGCGAGTGAAGCCGATGCTGATGTTCTCTACGCCACCGGTTTCTTTGCGCCCGACCCCTTTGTGTTTGTCCGCACCGCATCCGGCAAGCGCATCTTCGTGATGAGCGATCTCGAGATCGACCGTGCGCGCGCCTCGTCGAACGCGCACGAAGTCAGGTCCATGTCCCACTACTCGACGCTCGCGCGGAAGCGCCTGCGCCGTGCGCCCGCGCCCGGCGATGTGATCGCGGAGGTGTTGAGAGACCTACGCATCCGCCGTGTGGACGTGCCATCGGGATTTTCCTGCGGCGTGGCCGACCGGCTCCGCTCCCACGGCATCACCGTGCGCGCCGCCGACGGCTCTCTGTTTCCCGAGCGGCTCTACAAACGCAAAGACGAAGTGGCCCACATTGTGAGCGCCATGCGCGCCACCGAAGCCGGGATGCAGCGCGCCGTCGACATGCTCGAGCGCGCGCGCGTCCACAAGGGCTGGCTCGTGTTGAACGGAAAGAAGCTCACCGCGGAAGACGTGCGCCGCGAAGCCAACCTGGAGATCTTTGCGCGCGGGTGCATGCCGGCGCACACAATCGTCGCGCCGGGAAAACACGGCTGCGATCCGCACGACGTCGGGAGCGGCCCCATCCGTGCCGGCGATCCCATCATCATCGACATCTTCCCGCGCGCCGAGAAAACCGGATATTTCGCCGACATCACACGCACGGTGGTCAAGGGTGCGCCGCGGCCCGGCGTGCGCGAAATGTACGACGCCGTGTTGGCCGCACAGCG
>DATNGX010000255.1:0-6640 GCA_035605755.1 Candidatus Krumholzibacteriia bacterium | reverse complement strand
CCGTTGTTCCACGTTTCGTCGCTCATCTCCATCTTCAGAATA
This sequence comes from Candidatus Krumholzibacteriia bacterium, assembly GCA_035605755.1. Lineage (GTDB taxonomy): Bacteria > Krumholzibacteriota > Krumholzibacteriia > WVZY01 > JAKEHA01 > JAKEHA01. Next base: position 6,598 of record DATNGX010000255.1, on the reverse strand, counting down.
TTGACGTGCAGGTTGCCGTCGCCGGCGTGGCCGTAGCACACGGTACGAATGCCGTGGCGCAGCGCGATTGCCTTCACGCCGAGCAGCAGCGCGACCAGGTTGGCGCGCGGCACCACCGTGTCTTCTTCCTTGTAGACCGATTCCGATTTCACCGCCACACCGAGTGAGCGCCGCAGTGCCCACAACTCGCCCATGCGCGTCGGCGTGTCCGCCGCCAGCACGTCGGTGGCGCCTTCCGCCATCGCGATCTCGGTGATGCGCTCAGCGTCGCGCGCAATGGCGGCTTCATCGTTGCCGTCGATCTCGATCAGGAGCTGTGCCGCCGCGCCGGCGTTGGGAAACGGTTTGTGCAGATGGCGCTCGGCAATCTCGATGGCATCCCGTTCCATGAACTCGAGTGCGGAAGGGATGATACCGGCGTGCATGATGGCGGGCACGGTGCGCGCGCACGCCTCCAGCGTGTCGTACGGAATCAGGAGCAGCAGGCGGTGGCGCGGGAGCGGCAGCAAGCGGAAATAGATCTTGGTGATCACGCCCAGCGTTCCTTCGGACCCGATCAGAAGCTGCGTGAGGTTGTAGCCGGTGACATTCTTGAGGAGCTTCCCACCGTGACGGATGACGTCGCCATTGGCGAGCACGGCCTCAATGCCGGTCACAAAATCCTTGGTGACACCGTACTTCACCGCGCGCGGGCCGCCCGAGCATTCGGCCAGATTGCCGCCCAGAAAGCAGCTGCCGCGGCTGGCGGGGTCGGGCGGATAGAAAAGTCCCTCCGCTTCCACAGCTTCCTGAAACACCTGCGTGATCACGCCGGGCTCGACCACCGCCATCAGGTTGGTGGTGTCGATCTCCAGAATGCGATTGAGAGCGCGCGTGGAGAGCACGATGCCGCCGTGCACCGCCAGCGCACCGCCCGAAAGCCCGGTGCCCGCACCGCGCGGCGTCACCGGCACACGGTGTTTCGCCGCCAGCTTCATCACCGCCGCGATGCCGGCGGAGTCGCGCGGTGTCACCACGACTTCAGGCGTGAAGACGAGGTCTTCCGTCTCATCGGAAGCGCACAGCGCGAGCGTCTCCTCGTCGACATGCACGCATTCGGCGCCCAGCGCCGACTGCAGCGCCGCGATCAGCGCGGGAGTCACGGTTTCAAATGGTTTCATGCGCAGTGAGAAGCGGGTAAAAAAAGCGCGCTTCAATCGAAGCGCGCTCTTACAGTACACCGGCGGCCGGGTTCCCGGCTACTGGTTGGGATCGAAAACACGGATCACATTGTTGTTGGTGTCCGCGATCCACAGCCGGCCCTTCCAGTCGACCTCGATCCCGTACGGGGAGGTGAGGCTTATCTTGCGCGCCGACTTGCCATTTTCCGCGAGCACCTGGTTGGGTGACAGGGGCGGCGCGCCGAAAGCGCGCCGGTGTCCGACCACAGTGCTGATGATGCCGCTGCTGTCGACTTTGCGGATCACATTATTGCCGGTATCGGCGATGTAGATGTTGCCCTCGGCGTCGGCGGCGACATCGCGCGGAAACAGGAGTTTCGCCTGGACGGCAGGACCGCCGTCGCCGCCGTAGGTCGACTCCGTGTTGATGTTGTACGGACCCACGCCGGCAAATTGATGAATCACACCCGACGGGTCGACGTAACGAACGCAGTGATTGCGTGTGTCGCAGATGTAGAGATTGCCGAAACCGTCGTAGCAAAGCTTGCTGCCGGGATCCGCCACCTGCCCGCGGTCGAAGCTGAGCAGCGCCTCGGTGGCCGGGCCTTCGTTGCCGGTAAAACCGAATTGGTAATTGAGCTTGGGAAGGCCCTGATCATCGACACCGGGAACCGGCGGTTTTCCGGCGATGGTGGTAATCATTCCAGCGGCGTCGATCTTGCGCACGATCATGTTGGCCTGGTCGGAAAAGACAAGCTCGCCCGCGCTGTTGAAAACGGCACTGACCGGGAGATCAACCAGCGCGGACACGGCGGTGCGGTTGTCACCATTGAATGAGCGCGCGCCCGTCCCGCAAATCCGATCCATAAGGCCGGTGTTGCGATCGAGGCGCATGATCTCGGAGTTGTGCCACGCGCACAGGATCATGTCTCCACTGGCGGGGTCGAACGCGACCGACGTCGGATGGTTGAGCTTGGCCAACGTGGCAACGATGTCTTCGCACGGGGTGGAAGGACTGGGACACGGGTCGCCGAAATCGCCTTCCGCGTAACCGACGACCAGCTCGTAACGACCGCTGTCGTTGACCTTGATCACGCGGTGATTGTTCCAGTCGACGATGTACGGCTCGTTCTCCGGCGAGAAGTAAACGTCGACCGGCCAGTAGAGCTCGGTCTTGGACGGGACGTTCCCGATTTCGCCGTAACCCGCGATTCCCAGACCGGAATAGATGTACACCGGATCGGTGACCGGCTCTTCCGGCGTTGTGCCCGAGTCCGAGCACGCTCCCAGCGCGGCAACCACCAGCAACAAGACGACGGAACGCAATTCTCTGATGCTCACTTCGGTGCTCCTCAATCGTGCAGCTTCACGACGCGAATGCGCTGGTTGTATGTGTCCGCGATGTACAGATTGCCATCCGCATCGAAACCGATGCCGTAGGGACGATTCAGCTTCGCGTCCGTGGCGACACCGCCGTCGCCGCCAAATCCCGGCTGGCCGTTGCCGGCCACGGTCGTGATCACGTTCGCGACAAAATCGATGGCGCGAACGCGGTGGTTGCCCATGTCCGCAACGTAGAGTCGTCCGTCGGGGCCGAATGCGATGTCGCGCGGAGAATTGAGCGACGCCAGCATCGGATCACCGTCGTCGCCCGCGAAGGCCGCGGTGCCGTTGCCGGCCACCGTCGTAATCACGTCGGCCACGAAATCCACGCGGCGAATGCGCTGGCTCATGGTGTCGGCAATGTAGAGCCGGCCCTGCGCGTCAAGCGCGACACCGCCGCCCGGATCGGGCGTCGATCCTGTCGGTTGGTTGAGGGTCGCGGCCGAGGGTGGTCCGTCGTCGCCGCCGTAAGCACCCGGGGCCAGTGTGCACTTCGGAGTGCCGACCACCGTCGTCATCACACCGGTCGCTCCGTCGATCTTGCGAATGCACTGATTGCGCTGGTCATTGATGTATATGGAACCATCGGCGCCCTCGACGGCGTGCGGAGGCTGGTTCAGGAGCACGGTCTCTGCCGTGTATGCCTGACCGTCGCCGGTGCAACCCGCGCCGCGTCCAACCAGTACTTTGACCTTGCCCGTGGCCGGATCCCACTCACGTAACTTGTGGTTGTGCCAGCACACGACGACGAGCTTGCCGTTGCTGCGTTCGAACACGGACACAGGGTGATTCAGCTCGCATTTCGTGCCGTCGAGATAGGGCGGTGTGAGGTCCGACTGTGTCTCGCCCGTTTCGGCGCCGTCGCCGTCGTTGCCGTGTCCGATCACGCTGCGGAAGAGGCCGTCGGAGCCGAGACGGCGGATGCGGTGGTTGTTCCAGTCGCTGACGTACACGCCGATATGCGGCGTGATTTCGATGTCCATCGGCCAGTAGAACCGGGTCTCGGCGCGATTGTGACCGTCGCCGTCGTTTCCGGCGCGGCCGGTTCCCGCCCAGGTCTCGATCTGGCCCAGCGTCATGTCCGCGACATTGACCGGAACCGCCGGCTTGGGTTCGGGCGGCGTGGTCGAATCGTCGGAGCAGGACAGTGCCAGGCACACGAACGGCGCGAGCAGCAGGGGACGGTAGAATTTCAATCGAGGCTCCTCGGTGAAGGCCGGGGCGCAGAGGCGTGCGAGAACCGGCCCCAAAAGTCTAGCACCCGCTCCCCGCCAGCGTCAACGCGGCCGCGGGGCGCTACGGCTTCACGGTAATGGTGCCCGACATGCCGGTGCCGTGAACCTCGCAGTAGTAGTGCGCCACGCCCTCGGTGGTGAATGTGAATTCGAATGTGCCCGACGACTTGTTTCCGCTGTCGAAGGTGAAATCGCTGGCCGTTCCCGGCGGGGGCGATGTCACCGTGTGGGTGCTTCCGTTGAATTTCCAGGTAACCTTGTCCCCGACGTTCACGGTGGCATTGGCTGGCGAGAAGAAATTGTTCTGCACCTGGACGGTTCCGGTGAACGGACCGTTGGTGGGCGGTGCGGTGGAATCGTCACCGCCGCAGGCGGCGAAAGCGGCGACGGCGCCGATTGCGACGATGGCGAGGGTGAGTTTGCGAAGCGCGGCAGATGTCATGGCAGGCCTCCAGATATGGTTCGGTATTGTGCGAATATAGCGCTCCCTCGTGACGGCGGCAATGGGACGCTTGGAAAACCGGGAAAGGTCTGGAAGTGGTGGGAAGAGCATGTATACTGGATCACAGCTCGGGACGCCTCTGCCTGCGAGGGGCGTCGATTCGTATATAAGGCGCCCCCACTGCGCGGGCGACACAGGAGGACTCGATTCAATGGCTCGGCGAAAGATTGCACTGATCGGCGGCGGACAGATTGGTGGAACGCTGGCGCTCATCGCGGCGCAGCGTGAGCTCGGTGACGTGGTTATTTTTGACGTGTTGGAAGGCATGCCGCAGGGCAAGGCGCTCGATATCATGGAGTCGCGCCCGGTGGACGGTTACGACGTCAACCTGATCGGCACCAACAACTACCAGGACCTCGCCGGGTCCGACGTCGTCATCGTGACCGCGGGCTTCCCGCGCAAGCCGGGGATGAGCCGCGACGACCTGATCAACAAGAACATCGAGATCATCAAGGACGTGGCGGGCAACGTGAAGACGCACTGCCCGAACGCGTTCGTGATCGTCATTTCCAATCCGCTCGACGCGATGGTGTATGCGATGAAGAAAATCACCGGCTTCCCGCGCGAGCGCGTGGTGGGCATGGCCGGCGTTTTGGATTCGGCGCGGCTGCGCTGTTTCATTGCCATGGAACTGAATGTGAGTGTCGAGGACGTTACCGCGTTCGTTCTGGGCGGACACGGCGACGACATGGTGCCGCTGCCGCGGTTGTGCACGGTGGCAGGCATTCCCATCACCAAATTGTTGTCGCAGGAAGCCATTGATCGCATCGTGAAGCGTACGCGCTTCGCCGGCGGCGAGATCGTCGAGCTCCTGAAGACCGGAAGTGCGTTCTATTCACCCGCTGCCGCCGCCATCGCGATGGCGGAGTCCTATCTCAAGGACAAGAAGCGTGTGCTGCCGTGCGCGGCGCTGCTTCAGGGCGAGTACGGTGTGGATGGTCTCTACGTGGGAGTGCCGGTCGTGATCGGCGCGGGTGGTGTGGAGCGCGTGATGGAGATCGATCTGTCGGCGGATGAGCAGAAGCTGTTCGAAGAATCCGTCTCGCACGTGCGCGACCTCGTAAAAGGGATTTCGTTGTAGTTCGTTCCGGAGGTGCCCGACCATGAATCGATGCCTGTTGCTGGTGGTCTTGCTGGGGTCGTGTCTCGCCTGTGCTTCAGTGCATGCGGCAGGACGCGACGAGCCGGTTAATCCGAATGACATTGCGCGCGTGTCCGGGCACCTGTATCTGATGAAGCAGGTGGGAACGTGGGGAACGCCGTCATACCGCCTGCTCTACTGTGATCAGCAGGGCCACCTGCACGTGGAGAAAATCGACAACGGTGCACTCGTGTCCGACTGGGAGTCGACGACGCTCGGGTCGCGCGCGACCTCGATGTTCGTGACCGATCTCTACGGCGACGGAAAACAGAAGATCGTGGTGAGCACGATCGGCGGGCGCGTGCTGATCTATGACCTCGCTAGCTACCAGCTCGAGTGGGAGAACCTGCAGCTGCGCTACAATCGCATCGATTTCATGCTGCCCGCGCAACTCGACACCGATCAGCAGCAGGAAGTCGTGATCCTGGCCGACGATCGTCTGTTCATCTTTGACGGCTACAACCGCGCGGTGCAGTGGAGCAGCACGGTCACCATGCCGGCCACGTTCATGGCCATCGGCAATGTGGACGACGATCCGCAGTCGGAGATCGTGCTCAACACCGGCAAGATCGTGGACGGACGCTTCTACAACCTCCAGTTCCAGACCGACAAAGTCTTCGGCGAGCGCATCGATCTGCTCGACGTCACCGGCGACGGATACAACGATGTGGTGGGAGAGTTCACGGACCGTTCCATCCGCGTGTTCGACGTGGTGCGCAGCCGCGAAATCTGGTAAGCGCCGCCGCGGGCTAATCGCGGCGCTGAAAATCGATCCGGACCTCGGTCCACATCTCGGCGGCGACACCGCCGGTGCGACCCGGCTCGAAACGGATGTGCCGCGCCGCCGCCAGGGCGGCGTCAGCGCATGCGGGCAGGATTTCCGCGGGCACGATCTTCACTTCCTTCACGCGCCCTTCCTCCGACACCAGAATCTTCACGTTCACGCTCTGGCCGATGCACTGCTTGAGCTGGCGCGTTTCCGGCCACGTGATTTCGACGGGGCGCGGGGGAATGGAAGCCACCTCGCTCGACGACGCGCCGGCCTTTGCGCCGGGGTCTTTCTCGAGCAGATCACCCAGGTCGAGATCGGGGGTGCGGTCGGGTTGTGTGTGTTCCGGACGAACGCGCGCGGTGTCCACCGGCGCGGGCCTGGGCGGCGGAGGTGGAGGGGGAGGGG
>DATNGX010000254.1:0-4652 GCA_035605755.1 Candidatus Krumholzibacteriia bacterium | reverse complement strand
GTTGCACTTTATTCTCGACGCCGGCTCGCCGTGGACCGTCCTCAATACCGGTGTTCCCGAAACCGTGGGCTTCACGCGCGGCCCCGACCAGACCTTCGAGGACGGTTTTGTCGCGCACACGTACACGCCGAAGGCGTGCGTACGTACGCTGGGTGTGACGCTCTCCGACATCAACATCGGCGATATCGAGCTGGATTACGTGTCGGCCATGGAGGGCGAGCGCATCGACGGACTGATCGGCGGCGAGCTCTTCCAGAAATACGTGGTGCGCATCAATTATATGGAGTCCACCGTGGATGTCTTCCCGGCAACGTACGAGTACAAGGGTGACGGCATCGTGCTGCCGATCGCGGTCGAAGGCGGGCATTCATTCACCGATGTGACACTCACGACTCCCGATGGCCGCTCGGTCAAGGGAACCTTCCTGGTGGACACGGGCGTGCGCATGGCCCTCCTCATCAATGGACCGTTCGCGGACAGGAACGAATTGCTTCTCGCTGAAAAGCGCGTTCCGCGCACGAGCGTGGGCTGGGGTATAAACGGCGAGACCAAAGGCGACATCTGTCGCGTGCACGATGTCGAGCTGGGCGGATTCCACCTCAAGGATGTCATGTCGGTGGTGTCGCGCGACGATGTCGTCCTTGAGCAGGATGATCCGCTGGCCGGCATCATCGGCGCCGATCTCTTGCGCCGCTTCCGCGTGACGCTCGATTATCCGCACAAGCAGATGATTCTCGAAGCAACTCCCGAAACCTATGCGCCGTTTGTTTACGACAAGAGCGGCTTGTTCCTGCTCGGCGAAGGCGACGACTATCGTTCCATTCGTGTGAAGAGTGTCATCGCGGGCTCACCCGCGGAAGATGCCGGCGTGCGCGGCGGCGACCGCCTGGTCTCCATTGACGGAAAGAACGTGCGCCGTCTGGGGCTGGACGCCGTCCGCCGCCTGTTCCGCGAAAACAACACCCGCTACCGCCTCGTCCTCGAGCGCGGCGGCGAGATGGTGACGACCCAGCTCGTGACCAAAGACCTGCTGGAGACGAAGGCGGCCGTGGTGGAGGGCAGCAAGGGCAGCTAAACCGGAATTCTCTGTGACATGGCGTGGGCCGCCGCGTCCTATTCAGGACGCCAGCCTGACCCGTTTCCCCCTGGAGGGCCCACCATGCACCGCATTCTCCGGCTTGGTTTGCTGCTCTGCTTTGCCGCCCACGTCGCGTTGGCCGCGAAACCCGCTCCCATGGATGCGACCGCTGCGGGAAATGGTCCGAGTCGACTTCCGACCGTCCCCAACAGCGCATATCCTTATTATCAGACCATTCGGACCTTCAGCTTCGACAACGGCGGTACGCCCAGCGCGCAGGGTTGGACCACGCATGATCTGACCGCCCAGTACGGCACGTTCTGGCATGTCGACGACTTCGCCGGGTTGGTGGGTTACCTGCCGCTGCAGGGAACGAAGTCGATGTGGTGCGGCGTCCGCCCGGGAGTCATTACCGACCCTGCCATCCCCGACGCCCCGGGATACGGCGACAATTGGCTCCAGATTCTGGAGTTCCCGACCATCATCAACCCGCTCGGCGGGAATCGTTCGGTGAGTCTCATCTTCCGAAGGAGCTACGACATGCCCGACACCGCCGACAAGGTGGAAGTCGAGTACCGGTCCCCGGCCGGCACCGGGTCGTGGAATCTGCTCGGTACGCTCACAGGCAGCGCCGCGGCGGCGGACGAGCAATTCACTTTTGTGGCGGCCAACACGCTCATTGAGTTCCGTTTCGTCATGACGTCCGACGCGAGCGCGTCCGACGAATCGTTCGGCTACGATTCGGCCGGCGCCATCATCCTCGACAACATCGTCCTCCGCGACAACGCCATCGGATTCAATTTTTACACCCAGAATTTTGAATCGTACGCGGTGGGCACTACGGACGGAGGCAGTTGGATCGCACAGATTCCCAACCCGGTCGGCAACTACGCGGGTCTCGTCTCCGGCTCCAGCGTGTACCAGGACGGCTCGCCGAACACGACCGGAATGTGGTCGTTCTTCAACGGCTCGAGCGCCACGTGGGCGTGCGGCGGGCATCCATCGCAGGCGGCGGTTCCGTACACACAGTTCCCCGGTTCGGCACGCCCCTCGGATTACGTCTACAACGAGGTCCGCTCCCCGCTGATCGACTTCACTGTCGATCAGAACAATCAACCCACCGACGCAACCATGAGCTCGCTCGCCATGGAGTTCGATGTGTATCGAACGAGCACGGATGGAGTGCTTCCGGGGTGGAATTGGCGGTTCGTCGTGAACGGCGTGCTGCAACCGTGGAATGGTGCTTCATTTCTCACGACATCGTCATCGTGGTTCGGCATGACCACGCTGCGAGTGAGCGGAATTCCCATTCCGCCGGGCGCCACGCAGGTGCAGTTCTCATTGCGCGCGAGCGACACCGGATATGCGGGCGGGAGCTACTGTCATTCGCAGGCGCCGCTGTTCGACAACGTGCGCATCATTCGCATGTACGCGCCGGCCCGGGTCACCAACACCAACGATTCCGGCGCCGGTTCACTGCGCCAGGCTATCATTAATGCCAACAGTTCGTCGGACTTCAATGCGATTCTCTTTTTCATCAGCGGCGCCGGTGCGCATACCATCAACCTGACCTCGCCGCTACCCGCCATTGTCAATCCGGTATGGATCGATGGTTTCACCCAGACCGGCTCGATTCCCAATGGGTCGCAGTTCCAGTCCACGTCCGCGCAGTTGATGGTGACCATCAACGGAGCATCGGCCGGCGCCAACGCGAACGGCCTTTGGTTCATGCCGGGGGGCTATGGCCTGGTCCGTGGGGTCGCCATCGGAGGGTTCTCCGGCGCAGGCATTCGCTACGAATCGACGTCGGCCATCGTCAACGGATGCTTCATCGGCACTGACGGTACCGGGAACTCGGCGTTGCCGAATGGAACCGGTATTCGTGCCATCACCGGCGGTCTCGACATCGGTGGTCCATACCTGGAAGAACGCAATCTGATTTCGACCAACACCGGCGATGCCATCGACGTGATGGCCGGCGAATGTCACATTTTCAACACGCACATTGGTTACGACGCCAACGGATTCGAATTCGCCAACGGCGACGGCATCCATGTCTTCGGTGGCCCTTACACACAGATCGGCGAGCCGGCGTCGGGCGACGAGTGCCGCGGTGAATACACCGATCGCGTGTGGATCGAGCTGGGCAACATCGAGGTCGAACCGGCGGCGCAGAGTGTTTACATATCGCAAGTGGTGATGGAAGGCGGAAACATCGACCTCAACATCGACGGCGAAACGCCGAACGATCCGGGCGACGCCGACAGCGGTGGCAATGGATTGCAGAATTACCCCGTGCTCGCGAGCGTCGGAAGCAACACCGTGACCGGCAACATGGATGGAGCGCCGAACACGGCGATGCATATCGAATTGTTTTCGGGCGACGGCTTCCAGGCTAACATGCATTACCTGGGCTACAAGGATGTGACGACCGACGGCTCCGGCCACACCAGTTTCAGTTTTTCGTGCGCTCTGATTGCGCCGGGAACCAACATCCGTGCGACGGCGACCGCCGCCAACGGGACGTCCGAGTTCGGACCGTGGATCACGTACAACAACACGGCGCCCGGGTCTCCCTCCTCCCCGGTCTCGCTCTACGATACGTCGAACACGCTGCGCGCGACGGTGCAGTACGACAACGTGTTTTCGTTCGGAAACACATTCCTCAATGCGACCACGCCCGGCTCGGTGCCCAATCCGGGCACCTGGAATGTGGGCGGAACGCCTCATTACTGGGACATCTCGGCCGCGGTCGCGTACAGTGGCAATGTGCACGTGTGCATGTACTACGATCCGGCGCAGGTGCCCGCGCCCGAGACCGTACTGAGACTGCTCCATTTCCAGAACGGCCAGTGGGTGGATGTCACCGATACGGTCGACCCGGTCAACAACCGGATCTGCGGCGTGGTTTCATCCCTTTCGCCGTTTGTGATCGCCGCGCGCACCGGAGCCACCGCCGCGGGCGACCTGCCGGTGCCGGACAAATTTGCACTGCACGCCAACATTCCGAATCCTTTCAATCCGACCACCACGATCAACTACGACGTGCGTCGCGGCGGCGCTGATGTGACGATCGCTGTCTACGATGTGAGCGGGCGTCTCGTGCGCACGCTGGTTCACGAACACCGCGCGGCAGGACATTACCAGGAGCAGTGGAACGGCTTCGACGAGGCGGGACGGCCGGTCGCATCCGGCGTGTATTTCTATCGAATGAGCGCCGCCAGTTTTGTGGAAACCCGGAAGATGATTCTGCTCAAGTAGTCCCCACGTTGCAATCCGGGCAAGAAAAAGCACCCGCCCTGCGAACAGGACGGGTGCTTTTGTTTTGTATGAGCGGCTCGCGTCGTTCGTCGCCTAATGCGCCACGTTCGACTCGATGTACTCGAAGAAGCCCTTGCGCTCGCGTTCGGCTTCCGGCTTCACAGCCTTGCGCTGTGCGCGCGGCAGCGGCCGTTCCAGCGCGATACGGAGCACGTCGCGGATGTTCTCCGCGGTGTGGATCTTCAAGCCGGCGCGAACTTCACGCGGGAGATCGCGGATCACCTGCGACGAGCCCTTGGGAATGATGACTTCC
>DATNGX010000253.1:0-2563 GCA_035605755.1 Candidatus Krumholzibacteriia bacterium | reverse complement strand
ACGGGATAGCCGAGCTTCTGGAACTCGATCAGGATCTCGTGGTTGATGCCGGGGTCGTTGTGATACGGGCGCCCGAGCACCACGATGCCGATCTTGTTCTCGCGCTCGAGCTCTTCGAGCACCGCGCGCGCCTCGCGTCGCGTCGACACCACGAACTCGTCGAGAGCCTTGAAACCGGCTGCGACCGCGCGCTCGTTTTCCTTTTCGGAAATCCCGAGCAGGTCCTTCCAGGCGGCGAACATCTGGCGCGCAAAGAGCTGCGGCTGCGCGACGTTCACCACCGGGCACAGATACTTGATCCCCTTCTTCGCGAAGAGATCGCCTTCCTTGGTGAAGGCGGCCTTCACGGCTTCCGGCGTGGCGGTGACTGTCGGGCAGGCGCGGCAGTCCTGCGCCTTGAAGATCTCGCTCTTCAGGTCGTCGATCATCGGGAAGAAGATCGAATCGAGCGGTTTCTTCTCGTGCTGTTTGAAGATCAAATTGTGCACGTGCGGAATACCGAGCTTGCTCGGGAAGCACGGATCGATGGAGCCGCGCTTGGCGCCTTCCTTGTACAGCTCCTCGTTGGTGTAGTCGGAGTAGACCAGGTTGTGGGCGCGGATACCGAGCGATTCGAAGTACGCCGAGAAGAGCGGGTTGGTCGAATACTGGTTCAGCATGCGCGGGATTCCGATGCGGTAGCTCTCGCGCTTCTTCATGAGCTCGATGCGCGCTTTCTGTCCGCCTGTGAAGGCGTGTTTCGGAAGCGGATCGGCCGCGCTCTCGGGCTTGAAGCTCTTGAACACGTCGCGCGCACTCTTCTCGATGAAGTTGGGCGCAGCTTTGAGCCGCGCGTCGAGATCCTTCTTGATCTCGCGCATCGACTCGACGTCCTCGACGAGTCCCTTCTCGCATGAATTGTTGACGATGAGGCGGCGCGCACCCGGCGCGAGCGGGACCTTCGACTTGCGCGCACCGGCCGTGGCGCTGGCGGTGTCGACTTCGCCCTGGTCGCGCTTGATCACGCCGGACGCTTCGACGTCAATGAAGGTGCGCAGGCAATCGTTCTTGCAGAAGTGACAGCGCGTGTCTTCCGACGTGGTCGCCGTGTACGCGATGGTCTGCACGGCGTCGAGGCCGATGAAGGTGGTGCGGCGGCCGTTCTCGTACAGGCGCGCGGCCTCGAGCCCCGCGCCGATGGCCCCGCTCTCGCCACAATGCTCGTGGATGACGATCTCGGGGCCGTCGCCGTTGCCGCGGAAACGCGACGAGATGAAATCGACCTGCGACTTCACCGCGGCCAGATTGCGCTGCGTCCCGCCCTGCAGCACGAACTTCTTTCCCAGCTTGGCGAGGTTGGGAATCTGCGCCACGTAGAGCCAGATATTCTTGGGCAGCACCGCCGCGAGTCCCGCCATGATTTCGCCCGCGGTCCATCCCTGGCGCTGGAAATCGACGATGTCGGATTGCATGAACACGGCGCAGCCGTAACCGAAGGTCGGCATCTGTTCCGCGCCGAACGCGGTGTCGGCGAATTTCTCCACCGGGACGCCGAACTCGCCCGCCGTGCTCTGCAGGAAATATCCGTTTCCGGCCGAGCACTGCGTGTTGAGCTTGAAGTCCTTCACGCTGCCGTCTTTGAGCACCATGATCTTGATGTCCTGGCCGCCCACGTCGCAGATGACGTCCACGTTGTCATAGAAATGGAGCGCGCTCTCCGCGTGTGCCACCGTCTCCACGATGGCGGCGTCGGCGCCGAGCACATCGCGCAGCACGTCTTTGGCGTAGCCGGTGGTGCCCACCCCGAGAACTTCGAGGCGCGCGCCGCACGACTCGACGTGGCGCTGGAGATCACCGATCACTTCGATGGTGTCCTTGATGGGATTGCCCTTGGAAAGCTGGTAGGACTTGTGGAGAACCTGGCGTTCCTCGCTGATGAGCACGGCCTTGGTGGACGTCGATCCGCCATCGAGACCGATGAACGCGCGGACGACTTCACCGTTGGTGAAGGTCGCGGGTACGAAGTCGCCGGGCGTGTAACGTTCCATGAACGCCGCCAGGTCTTCCTTGTCTTTGCTGAGACCGGCGCCCGCCTTGGCCTTGCTCTGCTTGCGTCCCACCAGGATGTACTCCTCGAGCGCCGTCCATCCTTTGTACACGCCGATGCCCTCGTCCTCGTCCTTGCCGTATTCGACAGCACCGAGGGCGGCGTAATACTGCGCGTTCTGCGGCACCACGATGAGCGTCTTCGGATCGACGCCGTCGGGAACCGGAACCTCGCGTTCCTTCCACATGCGCGGGATGTGGTGCTGCCACGCTTCGCGCATGCCGCGGATGTACGTGTTGGGCCCGCCCAGCAGAATCACTTCGGGCCGCAGCGTGTGGCCGCGCGTCAAGAACGAGAGGTTCTGGCCGATGATGGCTTCGAACAGGCTCGCCATCAGCTCGCTGGTCGGGATGCCCTGTTTCTGGAGTCCGTTGATGTCGGTTTCGGCGAACACACCGCATTTGCCGGCCACGTGATGGAGCTTGATGTTGTCGAAGCCCTGGTCGCACAACTCCTGCGCGGTAATGCGGAGCTTGG
>DATNGX010000252.1:0-4778 GCA_035605755.1 Candidatus Krumholzibacteriia bacterium | reverse complement strand
CGCGAAGCGGAAGAGCTTCTGAGAAACGCGCGCCGGGAAGCCGAAGACGCGGTGCGTCTCGTGCGAGAAGGGGCAGCCAGAAAAGAAAACATTCGCGAAGGTCGCGCGCGCATCGACAAGGCGCTGGACGAAGTGCGCGCTCACCTGCAACCGGAAAGTGCGTTCTCACCGCTGGATAGAGTGGCGGTGGGAGACAAAGTATCGCTGAGCCCGACGGGCAGCCCCTGGGGAACCGTCGTCGAGCTCGATCGCAAGGATGCGATGGTCGACTTTGCCGGGAAACGTATTCGCGCCAGGATCAACAAACTTTATCCCGCTGCCGGTGTAGACCCGCGTGAAGGACGCGCGGAAATGCGACCGGTTTCGCGTCTTGAATATGAACCTGTGAGCGAGATGGAAATCATGGTGCGCGGCATGGATCGCGAGAGCGCGCTCGAAGAAGTGAGCAAATTCATCGACCGCGCGGTGCTCACGGGACTCAATGAGGTGAAGATCATCCACGGCTTCGGCGAGCAGATCCTGGCGCGCGCCGTCAAAGACGCGCTGTCGCGCGATCCGCGGGTGCGCTCCTGGCGCGGCGCCGAGCCGCACGAAGGCGGCCTGGGCGTCACATTCGCCACGCTGAGGTGAAAACGAGCCAAGCCTGAGAGCTGCTCTGCTAATAATGATTCCGCAACACGTCATAGAACAGGTGCGCGACCGCACCGACGTCACCGAGCTCGTCGGCCAGTACGTCGATCTCAAGCGCGCGGGCACCAACTACAAGGGGCTGTGCCCGTTCCACCAGGAGCGCACGCCGAGCTTCATCGTGAGCCCGGAGCGGCAGACGTTCCATTGCTTCGGGTGCGGCAAGGGCGGGAACGTCTTCACCTTCCTCATGGAGATGGACGGCGTCACCTTTCCCGAGGCGGTGCGGGCGCTGGCGGACAAGGCCGGCATCCAGGTGGACACGCGCGGCGCCGATGAAGATCACTCCGAGCAGGACGCCCTCTTTCAGACCAACACGTTTGCGGCGCGCTTTTATTACCACCAGTTGATGAAATCGCCCGCTGCCGACAAGGCGCGGCGCTACCTCGAAGGGCGCGGCATTCCGCGTGAGGCGTGGACGCACTTTGGACTCGGCTTTGCTCCTGCCACGGGCGATTCCTTGTACGCACATGCGCGACAGCACAAAGCTCCGCTCGAGCTGCTCGCGAAGCTTCAGCTGGTGAAGCGGCGCGACAACGGCGACGGTTACTACGATTACTTCCGCGATCGCGTGATGTTCCCGATCGTCGCGCCGGGCTCGCGCGTGGTGGCCTTTGGAGCGCGGACGTTCGGTGATGCGCAGCCCAAGTATCTGAACTCGACCGAAAGTCTCATCTATCAGAAGCGGCGCGCCATCTATGGATTGGATCGCGCGCATGAAGCGATACGCAAAGCCCGCCATGCGGTGGTGGTGGAAGGGTACACGGACCTGATCCGGCTCCACCTGAGCGGTGTGACGCAGACCATCGCCACCTGCGGTACCGCGCTCACGCGCGACCACGCGGCGCGCATCAGGCGGCTGACCCGGCGGGTGCTCCTGGTTCCGGATGGCGATCCGGCCGGTGAGACGGCCGCCATGGTGTCCGGCGGGCTGTTGATGGCGGAAGGGGTAGAGGTTGGGGTCGTGCCTCTACAGACAGGACAGGATCCCGATTCGGCGGCCAGAAGTATGTCTCCGCAGGATTTCGAAAAACTTCTGGGGCGACCGTTGGAATATTTTGCATTCCTTGACTATACTATCGAACAACGAAATCCCGGAGCACGAGAGCGCGAAGAACTGATTCGACGGGTACTTAGCGTGTTCGCCCAGACCGACGACCCACTTCGGGCGGATGTCCTGATCGGGGAACTGGCAAAAGTATTCGGCAGAAACAAGGCAGACGTCCTCGAGATGGCCGGCCAACCGAAGCTCCTGGCGACAGGCGCGACGGAACCGGTCAGAGCGAGACCGAGAGAATCATCCACTCGCACCGAGCTCGAGCGATTGGTCTTGAGACTCATCATGGACGGCACCCCGGCGGCCATCCTGGCGCTGGAATCGCTCGACGTCGAGGAATTCTCGGCTGAGGCTAACCGTAAGTTCTACAAAGTGCTTGACTCGGCCCGGGAGGCCAATGTTGATTTGAGGGGTCGCGATTTCCTACGTCGGGCTGAGGAGGTGGGTCTGGAGGGGTACTTAGCCGAGATCAACGCGATCTCGGTCCCACCCGGAAACGTCGACACTCTTCTAAATGACACAGTCAGGAAGCTCAAAAAGCTTCGTATCGGCGACGAAATCGCACAGTTCAGCGAAAAACAACAAGCCGTCCCACCGGACAGCGAAGAGGCCGTGGCTATCGCGGCCCATATCCAACGCCTGCAGCAGGCGAAAGCGGAGCTCTGAAGTATGAAGCGTGGTGTAGCGAAAAGTGCAGTGAAAGCCGGAAGTGCCAGCGTCCATGAACGTTTCGACAGCGTTCTGGAAAACATCCGGCATATCGCGGAGGACAAGGGGTTCGTTCTGAACCACGAGATCGACTCGCTCGTGGGGGAAGACTTCTCGCCCGAGGACATCGTCGTCCTGTACGACCGTCTGAGCGAGGAGAAGATCGACTTCTTCGATACGCCCGAGAAGGCGAAGCTCAAGCTCGAGGCCAAGAAGCGGCGCGAGGAGAAGGACGACCAGAAGGCCGAAGAGGACGTCAAGGCGGTCATCCGCTACGACGACCCGGTCCGGATGTATCTGCGCGAGATGGGCAAGGTGCCGCTGCTCGACCGCGAAGGCGAAGTCGTCATCGCCAAGCGCATCGAAGCGGGCCAGATCCTGATCGCGAAAGCGGTGTTCTCGCTCGATTCGCCCATCCGCGAGCTGCAGCGGCTGGCGCGTCTTGTCGAGAAGGGTGATATGCGTCTCGACGAAGTGGTGCAGGTGGAGACCGGCGGCCTGGCGCCGTCCGTCATCGGGAAGAAGGAGCGCCAGGCGCGCTTCCGCCCGGTGAAGAAGATCGCCGCCCTGCGCAAAGAGATTCTCGAGCTGCAGAAGAAGACCAAGCTCAAGAAGAACAAGACCAAGCAGCCCATGCTGGAGCGCTCACTGGAAGCGCGCCAGGCCAAGCTCTTCGACGAGTACATCCGTCTCCAGCTCAATCCCAAGCAGCTCGAGCGCATCGTGGAGAACATCCGCGCCACGCGCGACCGCTTGAAGGATTACGAATCCAAGCTGGCCGAGTACGAAGAGTTTGTGGGCCTGTCGTACGACGACATCATGGTCCACGTGAAGAAGATGAAGGGCGCGACGCGCAAGCGCAGTGTCAAGGTCGAAGGCAAGGGCGCATGGTCGCTCGAAATGCTGGAAGACTTCGAGCGCAAGATGCGCGCGCTCAAGAGCGAGATCAAGGAGATCGAGAAGGAAGAGAACATCTCGATCGAGGATCTCGACAAGATCACCGAGAGCATTCGCCGCGGCGAAGTCCAGGTCATGCGCGCCAAGAAGGAAATGATCGAGGCCAACGTGCGTCTCGTGATTGCGATCGCGAAGCGCTACACCAACCGCGGTCTCGAATTCCTCGATCTGATTCAGGAAGGGAACAGCGGTCTGATGCGCGCGGTCGACAAGTTCGACTACCGCAAGGGCTACAAGTTCTCGACCTACGCGACGTGGTGGATCCGTCAGGCCATCACGCGCGCCATCGCGGACCAGGCCCGCACCATCCGCGTGCCCGTGCACATGATCGAAGCCATCAACAAGGTGTCGCGTGCGCAGCGCAAGCTCGTGCAGGAGAACGGCCGCGACCCGACACCCGAGGAAGTCGCGAAGAAGCTCAACTATCCGCTCGACAAGGTGAAGAGTGTGATGAAGGCGAGCATGGAGCCCATCTCGCTCGATCGTCCGATCGGCGAGGACGAGGACTCCAATCTCTCCGACTTCATCGAGGACATCACCGCGGTTTCTCCGTCGCAGTCGGCGTCGCACGCGATGCTGCGCGACCAGCTCAACCGTGTCCTCTCGACGCTCACGCGCCGCGAGGAAAAAGTGATCCGTCTTCGCTTCGGGCTGGGCGACGGTACGCCGCGCACACTCGAGGAAGTTGGAACGATCTTTAATGTTACGCGCGAGCGCGTCCGTCAGATCGAGGCCAAGGCCCTGAAGAAACTCCAGCACCCCAGCCGGGCGCGGAAGCTCAAGGGCTACACCGAGATCATCTAGAGTAGCAGTTGTTCAGTGCGTCAGCCGAAGGGCGCCGGTGGGTGTTACACCGGCGCCCTTTTTTTGTGTGTGGCTGAGAGTTTGACGTAAGCAGGCCGCTCAACATATTCTCCGGCCACGGGCCCATAGCTCAGCAGGTTAGAGCTGGCGGCTCAACGCAGTGAATCTACGTTGCGTCGCAATATGATTCGCTGCCAGGGCTACCCGACGAGAAATCGGCGGAGTACATCCTGTCAAATTCGGGGAAGCCTTCGTCAACTCAGTTGACATGGTGATCCCGAGCCAAGCTCTCATGTGCTCTCATGTGAGAGAAGGTGTAGAGACTAGATGGCAGGCACCCTCGTGGGTGAAGGGATAGTCCAGACCACGAACCCGAAAGGGGCGGCGAAAGCCGAAGTGGGATGCATAACCGCCTGGTCCCAGGTTCGAGTCCTGGTGGGCCCACCATTCGTTTCTCCGGTGTTTGCAAAGAGGAGGACTCTCATGTTGATGAAGCTCAAAGTAGCTGCGCTGGTTGTGCTGGCGGTTGCCAGTGCGGGTTGCGCGAAGAAAGTGGACGTTGCCG
>DATNGX010000251.1:0-6045 GCA_035605755.1 Candidatus Krumholzibacteriia bacterium | reverse complement strand
CGTGGTCGTGCGCACCCGCAAGGAGACGCGCCGCGACGACGGAACGTTCATTCGTTTCGACGAGAACGCCGCCGTCATCATCAATGACGCCAGGGAGCCGATCGGGACGCGTATTTTCGGTCCCGTGGCGCGCGAGCTCCGCGACAAGAAGTTCATGAAGATCATATCGCTTGCACCCGAAGTGCTGTGAGCGGAGGCAAAGAGTCATGCGTAGCATCGTAAAAAACGACAACGTCAAGGTGATCTCCGGCAACCACAAGGGCAAAACCGGCAAGGTGATCATGGTCATCCCGGAAAAAAACCGTGTGATCGTCGAGAAGATCGCGCTGGTCAAGCGCCACACGCGTGCGCGCTCGCAGTCGCAGCCGGGCGGCATCCTGGAGAAGGAAGCCTCCATTCACATCTCGAATGTGATGCTGGTCTGCCCGAAGTGCAACAAGCCGACGCGCACGAGCACGAAGGCGCTCCCGAGCGGTCGCAAGACGCGCGTGTGCGGCAACTGCGAAGAAATGATTTCAGGGGAATAATCATGGCAAGACTGCGTGAGTTCTATAGCAAGGAAGTAGTGCCGGCCCTCAAGAAGGATTTCGGTTTCACCAATCCGATGGAGGTGCCGAAGTTCCAGAAGATCGTGGTCAACATGGGCGTGGGCGAGGCCGTCACCAACGGCAAGCTCGTCGACGCGGCCATGGCGGACCTCGGTCTCATCACCGGCCAGAAGCCGAAGCTCAACCGCGCTAGGATTTCGGTGGCGGCGTTCAAGCTGCGCGAGAACATGCCCATCGGCTGCAAGGTCACGCTGCGCGGCGACCGTATGTACGAGTTCTATGACCGGCTGGTCAATCTGTCGTTGCCGCGCATCCGCGATTTTCGCGGTGTGCCGACGCGCGGGTTCGACGGCCGTGGCAACTACACCATGGGCATCAAGGAACACATCATTTTTCCGGAGATCGACTACGACAAGATCGCAGCGCCCTTCGGAATGGATATCACCATCGTGACGAGTGCGCGGACGGACGAGCAGGCGCTCGCTCTGCTGACGCACATGAAGATGCCGTTCCGCAAGAACTAGCGGACGCACGGAGGAATCGTGGCGAAGAAATCCTGGATCGTAAAGTCGAAGCGCACTCCGAAATTCAAGGTGCGCGCATATACCCGCTGCAACAAGTGCGGACGGTCGCGTGCGTACCTGCGCCGTTTCGGCATTTGCCGCATCTGTTTCCGTGACCTCGCTCTCCAGGGCGAAGTTCCGGGTGTGGTCAAGGCGAGCTGGTAAGGTTTGATCGTGTTTCTCGTGCGGCGTGGCGCCGCGCGAGCTCAGTTTCTCGCGCCGCGTAAGCGCGCGAATGCAGGAGAACAAGCAACATGTCGATGACAGATCCGATTGCCGATTACCTGGCCCAGCTGCGCAACGCGGCCGGCGCCAAGAAGAAGTACGTGGACATTCCGGCCTCGCGCGTCAAAGCGCAGATGAGCAAGATCCTGCTCGATGCCGGCTACCTGAGCGGTGTGAAGTACATCGAAGACGACCGCCAGGGAAAACTCCGCGTCTATCCCAAGTACAACCGCGACAACGTCGGTGTGCTCAACGGGACGCGCCGCGTCAGCAAGGCCAGCCGCCGCGTGTACTCGCCCAAGAAGGATCTGCCGCGCGTACTGGGCGGCTACGGCATCGCGATCATCTCGACGTCGCAGGGCATTTTGACCGATATCGAGTGCCGCAAGCGCGGCATCGGCGGCGAAGTGCTGTGCGAGATCTGGTAACGAAGGAACGGACGGTTTAGTCATGTCTCGAGTTGGAAAAAAGCCCATATCCATTCCGGCCGGCGTGTCGATAACGCTCGGCGCGTCCGAAGTGAAGGTCAAGGGACCCAAGGGCGAGCTCACGCTCGCCGTGCCGTCGACCTGCAAGGTGACGCAGGAGAACAACGAGATCGTGGTGACGCGCGAGAGCGAAGAGAAGTTTGTGCGCGCTTCGCACGGCACCACGCGCGCCCATCTCAATAATATGGTGCAGGGCGTCACGGTCGGCTTCACCAAGGACCTGGAGATCATCGGCGTCGGTTACAAGGCGGAAGCCAAGGGCACGTCGATCACGCTCACCATCGGTTACTCGCATCTGGTGCACTTCACGGCGCCGCAGGGCATCACCATCGAGACGCCGGAACCGACCAAGATCAAGATTTCAGGCATCGATCGCCAGAAGGTGGGACAGGTCGCGGCGGAGATTCGCGGCATTCGTCCGCCCGAGCCGTACAAGGGCAAGGGCATCAAGTACATCGACGAGCACATCGAGCGCAAGGCCGGCAAGTCGGCCGTGGGCAGCGGCGGATAACCGCCTGCTTATAAGAGGAACAACATGCAAAAGAAGTTTCGCAATGAGAACGTGTACAAGCGCTGGCGCCGTCACAAGCGTGTGCGCAACCGCGTGAGCGGTACCCCCGAGCGTCCGCGTCTCGCGGTGTTCCGGTCCAACGCGCACATCTACGCCCAGCTCATCGACGACACCGCCGGCGTCACGCTGCTCTCCATGAGCAGCCTGAAGATCGACGCGTCCGCGGCCGCCGCGGCGCCGAAGGCGGAGGGCAAGAAGAGCAAGAAGAGCGAGAAGGCCGAAGGCGACGAAGCGAAGGCTGCCGCCGCCGGCCGCAAGATCGAGCTCGCGCGCGAAGTGGGCCGCCAGTTCGCACAGGCCGCTCAGGCCAAGGGTTTCAAAAAGGCCGCGTTTGATCGCGGCGGTTATCTCTATCACGGCCGCGTGGCCGCGCTCGCCGAAGGCGCGCGCGAAGCCGGTCTGGATTTCTAATAACTCCGCACGGAGGACATCGAGTGGCTGAAAACACGGGAAGCTCAGGACAGCAGCAGAACAGGGGCCGCGGACCGCGTGGCGGTGGCGGCGGCAATCGCGACGGCCAGCGCCGGGGTCCGCGCGATCGCGATCGTGATCGCGATCGTGGGGGTCCGGAGTACATCGAGAGCACGGTGTACGTGAACCGCGTGGCCAAGGTCGTGAAGGGCGGACGCCGTTTCAGCTTCAACGCGCTTGTGTGCGTGGGCGACGGCATGGGCAAGGTGGGCGTGGGCCTGGGCAAGTCGAACGAAATTTCGGATGCCATCCGCAAGGCGGGCGAAAACGCGAAGCGCTCGATGCAGAAAGTGCCCCTCATGGGCGGCACCATTCCGTTCGCCGTGTATGGAAAATTCGGCGCGGGCAAAGTGCTCCTGAAGCCTGCCACCGCCGGTACCGGCGTGATCGCGGGCGGTGCTGTGCGCGCCATCATGGAATCCGCGGGCGTGCGCGACGTGCTGTGCAAGTCGCTGGGCTCGAACAATCCGCACAACCTCGTCAAGGCCACGCTCACAGCACTGGGCCAGCTCGAGAGCGCGCGTGATGTGGCCAAGCGCCGCGGCATCACCATCAATCAGTTGTTTGGAATCGAGGCCAAGAATGGCTAAGCAGATCAAGATCACACAGATCCGGAGCACGATCGACGCGGTGCCCAAGCACAAGCTGACGATCCAGGCGATCGGTTTCCGTCACACGTACGACGTGCTCGTCAAGAATGACTCGCCGGCGCTGCGCGGCATGCTGAAACAGGTCCGCCATCTCGTAAAGGTCGAAGAGGTCAAGTAACATGCGTCTCAACGAACTCAAGCCCGCTGCGGGCTCCAAGAAAAAGCGCAAGCGCGTCGGCTGCGGTCCCGGTTCGGGCCACGGCAAGACCGCCTGCCGCGGTCACAAGGGCACCCAGTCGCGCACCGGCAACACGCTCAAGGCCCACTACGAGGGCGGCCAGATGCCGCTCCAGCGCCGTTTGCCCAAGCGCGGCTTCACAAACATCTTTCGCGTCGAGTACCAGGTCATCAATGTCAGTGATCTGGATCGCTTCGACGCCGATGCGACCGTCGACATCGACGCCCTGCTCGAGCGCGGTCTCATTCGCCATCTGAACAACAAGGTCAAGCTCCTCGGCGACGGCGAGCTCAAGAAGCCGCTCAAGATCACGGTTCACGCCTGCAGTGCCAGCGCGAAAGAAGCCGTGGAGAAGGCGGGCGGCGAGGTCAAGCTGGTCGGGTAAGATTGAATTTCTCGCGCAGCCCTCGGCTGCGCGAACTCAGTGAATTTCTCGCGCAGCCCCTGGCTGCGCGAACTCAGCGAAGCAGCGAGAACGTTTTAACTATGTTCACCAAGATCCAGGAAATTTTCAGTATTCCCGAGCTCAAGCGCCGCGTGCTGTTCACGCTCGGGCTCTTGATCGTGTATCGCATCGGCAGTCACATCACGACTCCGGGTGTGGATGCAGGCGTGCTCACCGAGTTCTTCGAGCGGCAGCGCGGCACCATCCTCGGGCTGTACGACCTGTTCGCCGGCGGAAACCTGGCCAAGGCCAGCATCTTCGCGCTCGGCATCATGCCGTACATCAGCGCGTCGATCATTCTGCAGCTCTTCCAGGCCGTCATTCCATACTTTGAGAAGCTGGCCAAGGAAGGCGAAGAGGGTCGCAAGAAGATCACGCAGTACACGCGTTACGGAACCGTGGTGCTCTCGGTCGTCCAGAGCTTCGGCATCTCGATGTTCCTCGAGAGCATGACCGGCCCGAGCGGCAGCTCTGCCGTGATGTTCCCGGGCTGGGGCTTCCGGCTCCTGACGATGCTGACGCTCACCAGCGGCACCATCTTCATCATGTGGTTGGGCGAGCAGATCACCGAGCGCGGCATCGGCAACGGCATGTCGCTGATCATCACGGTCGGCATCATCGCGCGTTACCCGATCGAAGCGCTCAATACGCTGCGCGCCGTGCAGCTGGGCCAGATGACGCCGTTCAAGCTGGCGCTCATCTTCGCCATGATGGTGGTCGTGATCGCGGGCGTGATCTTCGTGACGCAGGGTCAGCGCCGGATTCCGGTGCAGTATGCCAAGCGCGTGGTCGGCCGCCGCGTCTACGGCGGACAGGCCAGCCACATTCCGCTCAGCGTGAACATCGCGGGCGTGATTCCGATCATCTTCGCGCAGTCGCTCATCATGTTCCCGGGCACGATTGCGGCGCTGTTTCCCAACGTGGGCTGGCTGCAGGCGGTTCACCTCGTGTTGTCGCCGGGTCACATCGTCTTCATCACGCTGTACACGTTGATCATCATCTTTTTCTCGTACTTCTATACGGCGATCGTGCTCAATCCGGTCGATCTCGCCGACAACATGAAGAAGTCGGGCGGTTTCATTCCGGGCATCCGGCCGGGCAAGCGCACCGCGGAATACATCGATCGTATTCTCACGCGCATCACGCTCCCGGGCGCGTTCTTTCTCGCGTTCATCGCCGTGCTGCCGGACGTTCTGATTCGCAAGGCCAACGTGCCGTTCTATTTCGGCGGTACCGGTCTTCTGATCGTGGTCGGCGTGATGCTGGATACGCTGCGCCAGATCGAGTCGCATCTGTTGATGCGTCACTACGAAGGTTTCGTGAAGCACGGCCGCCTGCGTGGCCGCCGGGGCTAATTTGAATCTGATCTTGTTCGGACCTCCGGGATCCGGCAAGGGAACCCAGGCAGAGCGGCTCCGGGAAAAGCGCGGGCTGCGTCACCTGTCCACCGGCGACCTCCTGCGGGAGGCAGTGGCCCAGGGGACAGAGCTGGGGAAACAGGTAAAGAGCATTCTCGCGTCGGGCCACCTGGTGTCGGACGACATCATCCTGGCGCTCATGCGCGACGAGATTGCAAAAGTAGGAGACGGCTGGCTGCTCGACGGATTTCCGCGGACGGTCGGCCAGGCCAAAGGACTCGACGCACAGCTCGACGAGCTCGGCCAGAAGATCGGCGCCATTGTGGTGCTCAACGCGCGGCGCGAAGCCGTCATCGAGCGCCTGTCGGGCCGGCGGACATGCACACAGTGCAGGACCGTGTTCCATGTGAAGATCAATCCACCGAAGGTGGATGGGATCTGCGACCGGTGCGGCGGCACGCTGGTACAGCGTGAGGACGACAAGCCGGCGACGATCGAAAAAAGGCTCGACGTGTACGAGGCACAGACACAACCGATCCTCGCGCAGT
>DATNGX010000250.1:0-2505 GCA_035605755.1 Candidatus Krumholzibacteriia bacterium | reverse complement strand
CCCACCATGGTGGTGGAGGTGGTGAGCATGATGGCGCGCACGCGCGCGCGCGTTCCGTGCGCCACCGCGCGCTTCAAGAGCCACACGCGCTCCTCGCGCGGAAGAACGCCCATGTCCTTGCCGCCCGGTGTGCGGCGCATGGGCGGAAACAACGAGTTCGCGAGCTCGGGATCGGTGCGCAGGCGCGATTTCAGGATGAGCGTCGCCTCGGTCCGGAAACGGCTCACGAGCAGGATGGAATCGTTCACCGCGATGCCGAACAGGAGCACCAATCCGATGCGCGCCGACGAATCGAAGGAAGAATGCGTGAGCCAGAAGATCAGGAACACGCCCACCATCGACATCGGAATCGACAACAGGATCAGAATCGGCAACTCGATGCTCTCGAGCATCGCGGCCAGCACGATGAAGATGAAGATCACCGCGAGCGTGATGGCGAGGCCGATCTGCTCCTCCTCTTCTTCGGTGAGAAACTCCTGACGCGCTTCCTCGGCCTTGTAGCCGTACGGAAGATCGATCCCCGCGATCACGTCCTTGATGAACTTCTGGCGCATCTGGTCGGTGCCCAGGTACTCCCAGTTCACGTGCGTGGTGTACTTCTGGTTCTCGCGCGTGATCGACTGCGACACGTCGCGACGCTGGATCTCGATCAGATCACCCAGACGCACCTGCTCGCCGCTCGCGTTGCGCACCATGATGGAGGCGATGTCGGCGTAGGAGATCTTTTCGGCGTCGGCGTAGGACAGCTGCACGCGTTCCTGGTCGCCGTTGATAAGCATGGTCCATGGGATATCGACGCCAAGCATGCGCCGGACCTGGGCGGTCAAGTCGAGCACGGTCATGTTGTATGCGGCGAGCCGCTCGCGCTTGATGCGGATCACCATTTCTTCCTGGCGCACGCGCTCGAACTGCGCGCCGGTGGTGATGCGCGCGTTGCGCACGCGCCGGTTCTTTTCGATGCGCGCCAGGGTCTGCTCCGAGATCTCGGCCAACTTCTTCGAGTTGTAACCGGTGATCTTCACCAGTGAGTTGAGCGCGGATCCGCCGAATGCGCCCTTGAAGTAAGGTCGATCGGAGAAACCGCGGATGAACACGCTGGAGCCGCCCGTGACGTCCGCCTTGGCGATCAACAGCTCGCGCCAGTGGAACGGAAGCGGTGTCTTGACCAGAGCTTCCTCGAACTCGACGCGCAGAATGCCCTGATTGCCGAACGCGCGCGAGCTCATGCGCACGCCTTCGGGCGCGGGCAGAAGCTGCTCTTCGAAATCGCGCAGCGTTTCGGACGTTACTTCGAGGTCGGTACCGCTGGGCATTTCCAGATAGAGAAAGAGCTCTTCTTCTTCGGGGAAACGCCAGAAGCCGCCCTTCACCACCTTGTGGTCGTACACCCACCAGCTTCCCGCGAAGATCGCGAGCGAGAGCGGGAGCACCACCCACCATGCGCGCTGCACGCCCATGTAGAAACGATCGAGACGCGTTTCTTTCTGCTCCGTCGCGGGCGGCTCATCCACCAGACGGTCGAGCTCGTCGGGGTCGATCACGTCGCGCGGGCCGTCCTCGAGCTTTGCCACCAGCGGACGCGCCCATACGCGGTGCAGCACCATCGGCACCCAGCCGAACGCGACGAACAACGAGGCCAACAGCGCCGCGCTCACCGATATGGCGAGCGGCACGTAATAGAGTGCAAGGCGCCCGGAGAGAAACACGAACGACCCGAACACGACCACGTGCGTCAGGGTCGACGCCAGCGCCGGGTTCAGAATGTCATTACTCCCGTTCAGAATGGCGTGGTACGCCACATCCAGCTTGGCGCGGCGCGAGAGCCCGAGATTCTGCGCGCGTTCCAGGGCACTCAGCCGGCGGTGGATGGCATCGAACACCAGAATGCTGTTGTCGACCGCCATCCCGAACGACACGGCCAGGCCGCTGATGGTGATGAAGTTCACCGAGATGCGCAGCATGTAGAAGAGCGAGAGCGCAATCAGCGTGGAGAAGATGATGGACGCCGTGCACACCGTGGTGAGCTTGAGCTCGCGAATGGTCAGCGCCAGCATCACGAACAGGATGGCGAGGATGACGAGCGAGCGCTTCAGGAGATCATTGAGCTTGTCCTCGAGCTCCTTGCCCTGGTCGGTATCGACGTGAAAACCGACTTTGGACGGCAGGCTGGCCTCGATGCCGGGCAGCGCCTTGTGCAATTCCCGGCTCACCTGCACGGCGTTCGAGCCGCTGCGCTTCTCGACACTCACCTGCACGACGTTGCGCCCGTTCGCGCGCACGAAGTAGATGGGATCTTCGAAATCGGCGCGCACGTCGCCGAGCATTCCCAGCGTGAAATTCTGCCCACCGCGGCGCGCCACCACACCGTCGCGCAGCGCCACCATGTCGACGGGCTTGCGCACCGCAACCAGCCGCTCGATTCCCTGCTCGCGCACCACGCCGGCGCCCTCGAACTCATCCATGCGGTCGACGGCACGGAAGACTTCGTCGGCGCGAATGCCGTAG
>DATNGX010000249.1:0-3286 GCA_035605755.1 Candidatus Krumholzibacteriia bacterium | reverse complement strand
CTCGCGGCCGTTGTGGGAGTGTTTGCGCTGCGCGAGCTGGTGGCGCCGCGTACGCAAGTCTGGACGGTATGGACGACCACCGCGCTCGCGATGCTCGCGGTTCTTGCCATCGCGCTGTGGGTGGTGGGTGCGTACATTTCGTCGCGCGCGCATCGCGTCCGTCGTGACCGCGCGCACACATTTCTGACCCCGGCCGAACGTGCGCGTGTGCTCGAGGCCGTGGCGGCGTTCGAGAAGAAGACGTCGGGTGAAATCCGCGTGCACCTCGCGGGACATTCTCACGAAGAGCCGACGCTCACCGCCGTGCGCGCATTCGAGCGCATCGGCATGACGCGCACGCGCGAACGCAACGGCGTCATGATCTTTGTGTCCGTCCGCGACCGCCGGGTGGCGGTACTGGGCGACACCGGCATTCACGGCAAAGTGCCCGAAGGCTTCTGGCAACAGGTGGTGCACGCAATCGAAGCGCACCTGGCCGAGGGCCGCTTCGCCGAGGGGCTGGTCGCCGGCATCGAGCTCACGGGCGCGCGTCTCGTCGAGCATTTCCCGCATCAGGCCGGCGACAAGAACGAGCTGCCCGACTCCATCTCCCAGGACTGATCTTTTTTCCCCCTCTTGCTTCGGCGTCATGGCCGCGCTAGCATCCCTGCCTGCTAGGGGCACCCGGAATTCGCGCAGCAATCCGGGCGGGAGATGGCGCTCCCGCTCCAACCCGAAAGAAGGAGAATCATGAAGAGACTGGTGCTCTTGGCGGTCACGCTCGCCGTTGCTGTCATGCCGCTTGCGCTGCTTGCGTCGGACGACGCGGCCAAGGACTGGAAGATCAAGACCACGATCATCGAAGCGTGCAGCTGTCCGATGTTCTGTCAGTGTTACTTCAACGACGAGCCCGCCGGTGGCGAAGGCCACATGCACGGCGACATGTCATCCATGGATCACGGCTCGATGGGCCACTTCTGCAAGTTCAACAACGCATTCCGCGTCGACAAGGGCAAGTACGGCAAGGTCAAGCTCGACGGCGCGAAGTTCTGGGTGGCGGGTGATCTGGGGTCGGAATTCAACGACGGCGAAATGGAATGGGCCGTGGTCACCTTCGATCCTTCGGTCACGCCCGAGCAACGCGAGGGCATCAAGACCATCCTCGGCGCCGTGTACCCGGTGAAGTGGAAGTCGTTCTCGGTTGCGCCCGATGCGAAGATGGATTGGACTGCGAACAAGGACCGCGCGGTGGCGAAGCTCGATGATGGCAAGACCGCCGAAGTGGTGCTCAATCGCGGTGCCTACGGCAACACCGATGCGCCGGTCGTGCTCACCAACCTCAAGTACTGGGGTGTCCCGAGCAACAGCGGCTTCGTGTTGATGAAGAACGAAGTCGAAGCGTACCGCGCCGGTGACAAGGCGTTCGAGTACAAGGGGACCAACGGTTTCATGATCACGTTCGACATGTCGTCGAAGGATGTGAAGATGTAGCATCCCGCCCACAGGGATACGAAGAAAGCGCGCCGGAGCTTCAGCTCTGACGCGCTTTTTTCATGATGGTGGTCGCGGTTTCGAGAAAGCGTTCGCGCGCTTCGGCGTGATCGATGATGGGGGCGGGGTAGTGCTTGCCCATGCGCACGCCGGCTTTTTTCAACGCCGCTTCCGGCGCGTCGTGTGGCGCGTGAATCCATCTGGCGTCGAGCCCGCGCAGCTCCGGCACCCAGCGGCGCACGTACTCGCCCTCGGCGTCGAACTTTTTCCCCTGCAGTTGCGGATTGAAGATGCGAAACCAGGGTTGTGCGTCACGGCCGCATCCGGCCGACCACTGCCAGTTGAAATTGTTCTGCGCCCAGTCACCGTCGGTGAGCCAGCGCATGTAGTGCGCTTCACCGCGGCGGTAATCGAGCATCAGATGCTTGGTGAGAAAGCTGGCGGCAATCATGCGCGCCCGGTTGTGCACGAAGCCGGTTTGCACGAGCTGGCGCGCGGCCGCGTCGACGATCGGGTAGCCGGTGGTTCCTTCGGCCCACGCCGTCCAGTCCTGGTCGTTCGTGCGCCAGGGAAAGTGCTCGAACTCTTTGCGAAATGGGTGCGCGAGCACATCGGGGCGGTCCCACAGTGTCGAGTGCGTGAACTCACGCCAGATGAGCTCGTTTCGAAATGCCCCGGCGCCGGGCGATGACGCGTCGTCGTCGACGGCGTGCCACACGTCGCGCGCCGACAGCGTTCCGAACTTGAGGTCCTGTGACACGCGGCTCGTTCCGTCTTCGTCTGCCATCTGATCGCGCGTGTGATGGTAGTGGGTCGCGTGCTTTTCTGCGAACTGGCCGAGACGTTTTCGTGCGGCCTTTTCACCGGCTTCGACGAGGTTCGGGTTACGCTCGATGTCGAGCTGTGCGGTGGTCGGGATCCGGACTTCGCTGGCTTTGATATCGCGCGGAAGCGGGGGGATTTGCCCGGGTGCCGGGTGCGGTTTCGCGATCTGTGCGGCGGCGACGAAGGCGCGAGCAAACGGCGTGAACACCGAGTAGGGACCACCGCTCGAGGTGCGTAGCGTGCCGGGCGGAAACAGCGTTTCGCCTTCGTAGAGAATAAATGGCAAGTGCAGCGCTTCCGCGATACGGCGATCGCGCTCGCGCGCGAAAGGCTCCACCCACCTGTGCGCGACCACACGGTCGACGCGCCACTCGTTTGCCATGCGCGGCACCACCTCGACGCTCTTTCCTTCGACCACGATCAATCGCGAGCCCAGCGCCGCGATGGTTGTGGACAGCTCCGCAAGCGATTCGAGCAGAAACTGAATGCGATGGGGAAGCCGTCGTGCGCGCTCGGGCGCGAAGAAATAAGGATCGAGGACGAAGAGCGGGACCACTTCACCGGCTGCGATTGCATCGAGCAGCGGCGGATGATCGTGCACACGCAGATCCTTGCCACGAAACCAGACCAGTGTACGCATGGTTGGGAGAATCTAGAGGACAACGGTGACGGAAGCAAATGCATCGCGACCGACACACTTCATTCGCCCCTCGCGCGCGTCGCGAGATATCTTGCGATCTCGCTCGCGCGCTCGCGAATGTCGCCCCCCCCCTCGATCTCCGCGCGACCGGTTCTCACCACCTCGTCATCCGATGTCCCGGCTCTGCGAGTAATCGCACTCGCCCGCGCGTTTCCGCGTGCGCATCAAAGAAATCTTTTCTTGTGAAAAGAATGTCTTTGACGGGCTTTTGAAATCACTTTTTGTGATTTCCGCATTGCACGCAGAGGAGTGCACTGTCGCGGCTTCTGCTCCCACGTGATCGACATTCTT
>DATNGX010000248.1:0-5813 GCA_035605755.1 Candidatus Krumholzibacteriia bacterium | reverse complement strand
GCGCGCGATGAGATCCCCGCCGGCGCGTTCAGCGGCGCGGACGTTGTGTTTCATCTCGCGGGGCGTGCCCACGCCGTTGCGGAACGAACAGCGGACATTGCCCTCTATCAGCGTGTCAATGTCGACGGTACACGCAGGGTTGCCGAAGCGGCGCGCGCCGCAGGCGCGCGTGTTGTCTTCGCCAGCAGTGTCAAGGCGATTCGCGAAGATGATGACGACGAAACTCTATCACCTTATGGACAATCCAAGCGTGACGCGGAAGAGATTGTTCTCAACAGCGGCATCGACGCGGTGGTGCTGCGCCTGTCACTCGTGTACGGACCCGGCGTGGAAGGAAACCTGGGTGGAATGTTGCGCGCGATCCGCTCGTATCGTTTTCCGCCTCCGCCCCCGCTCCCGAACCGTCGCGCGATGGTGCACGTCGATGATGTCGTGCGCGCCATGCTCGCTGCCGGCGAGAGCGCCAACGCGGTCGGCAGGCGCATTGTGGTCGGCGACGGTGTGGAGTACTCGACGCGTGACATCTACGACGCCATGAACCACGCGCTCGACCGTCCGGCACCGACATGGTCCATGCCGCTTGCGCTCTGGCGCGCACTGGCCCGGGCCGGTGATACGCTGGGCGCCCTCACGCATCGCCGCGCGCCCTTCGACAGCGATGCGTACCGCAAGCTCTTCGGCTCGGCGTGGTACGAGCCCGGGGACATGCGCTCGGATCTCGGCGTGGTGCCAGAGCTCACCCTCGAGGATGCACTTCCTGCCATGGTGGCGGCCCGATAAATCGGCTTGCCGGGTTCGGGAACTGCAGCCTATTCTCTTGCAACCACTTTTGTTCGTTGCTTCATGATGATTGTACTGGCATTTGCGGCCGCCTTCGGCCTCTCGTACCTCGGTACGAGACTCCTCCTGCGCCACGCCGCGCCGGGGGCTTTCGCAGATATTCCCAACGCCCGCAGCTCCCACGACCGTCCCAAGCCGCGCTTCGGCGGCATCGCCATCGTGAGCGCGTTCGTGGCCACCTTTGCGGCGGTGTGCGTGTTCGAGCCGGCGGCGCGCACCTTCATCCCGCTCGCGGCCGGCGCCATCATTCTGTTTGCGGCCGGCATCGCGGATGACTGGAAGGGACTCACCGTCAGCGCTCGTCTGGCCGTGCAGTGCGCGGCCGCGGCGGTTGCCATGGCGACCGGCACACTGCTCGACCATGTGACGTTTCCCGGCGCGCACACGATTCACTTCGGCTGGTTCGCGTATCCGCTGACGCTGTTCGTTTTCATCGCCAGCATCAATTTCTACAATTTCGTCGACGGCATCGACGGTCTTGCCGCCGGCGGGGCGTTCATCGCGGGCGGGTTCTTCGCCGCCATTGCGCTGATGGTGCAGCAGCCGGCGCTGGCTCTGGTGAGCGCGATTGCCTCGGCGAGCGCGCTCGGTTTCCTGCAGTACAATTTTCCTCCCTCGCGTCTTTTCATGGGCGACGGGGGCAGCACGTTCTTCGGGTACATCTTCGCGGGGCTCGCCATCTCCGGCGCGCGCCTCGAGCCCGGTATTCCGATTTTCATTCCGCTCATCCTGCTCTCGTCGCTGTATGTCGATGCTGCGCTCACCATCGTGCGCCGGCTCTCGCGCGGCGAGAAGGTGTTTCAACCGCATCGCACGCACTACTACCAGCGCCTCCTGCAGCTCGGCTTCAACCACAAGCAGGTGACGCTAGTCGAGTACCTGATCATGGCGCTCCTGGGCGTGAGCGCCGTCCTTTATATGCGCGCGGGCGGACTGTTCGCGCCCTTCGTGCTGGCCGCGTGGCTCACCCTGTTCACGCTCGCCATTCTGAAGATCGGCGCACTCGAGCGCGGCGACCGCATGTTCTGGGAACGGCGCACCATGCTCCTGATCACGGCCGACACCGTGGCCATCGTGGCCGCCTACCTGGGCGCGTATTTCCTGCGCATGAATTTTCATTTCACCGAGCCGGAAGGGAAGGCGGTCCTGCGCGCGCTTCCCATCGTGCTCGTGGTACGCAGCGCGTGCTTTTTCAAGTACGGACTCTACCGGAGCATGTGGCGCTACACAGGTGTGTCCGACGTGATCCGGGCCATCAAGGCGGTGACGGCGGGGTCCGCGCTGATCCTGGCGTCGGTGGTGCTCTTGTACCGCTTCATCGCTTTCCCGCGCACGCTGTTCGTCATTGAGTACTTCCTGCTCATCTTGTTCGTGCTGGGGGCGCGCTTCTCGACGCGGCTCTTTCACGAGTTTGGCCGCGAGCCCCAGGGAAATGCAGTGCGCCGTTACGGCATCATCGGCGCGGGCGACGCGGGCGAGCGCGCATTGCGCGAGCTTCGCGCCGGCGGACCGTCTTCCGCGGTGGGGTGTTTCATCGACGATGACGCGCGCCGTGTGGGACTGATGGTGCACGGCGTTCCCATCGAGGGCCCGGGCTCGCGCCTGGTCGATATTGCCAGACGGCACCGTCTGCACGCGCTGGTTTACGCGCTGCCGGATCGCGATGAATCGATCGCGGCGGCATGGGTGGCGCGCGCCCACGAAGCGGGTGTGCCGCTGGAGCGCGCTCCGGGCGGAGCCGATGTGATCGAAGAGCCGCAGGCCATCATGCTCGACCGCGTGGTGCGCGGACTGGAGCGGCCCGAGCTGTCGCCCTCGTCACGCGCGCAGACGACGTTGCGCGGCCGGCGCGTCCTGGTGACGCACGGCGGCGAGCGCATCGGCGCTTCGCTGCTCACGTCGCTGCGCCTTTTGGGCGCGATCCCGGTGATGCATTTCGACGGCGCGCGCGAGCGCGCTCTGGCGAGTCTTCACAGTGTGGGAACGTGCACCGGCTCATTGCTTTCGGATGCGGACGCACTGATCGAAACCACCATGCCCGACGTGGTTCTGCACGCCGTCACGGTGGAGCCGCTGGGCGGTCTCAACGACCGCTCCTTTGCATGGGAGCACCTGGTGCGCGAGACGGCGGTTCTCGCCCAGGCGGTGTGGAAGCGGCCGGGCTGCCGTCTCGTCATCGCCGCGCACTGGGGACACGTGCGCGCGGCGGAAGCGGCGTCGCACATGGCGGCGCTGATGGAAGCGGTGGTGTTGAATCGCGCCGGCGCGGAGCCGGCGGCGGTCGTGCGCCTGCCGAGGGTTCTCACCGCGACGCAGATCGCAAGCGCGCAGGCCACGACGTCGCGCGTGGGCTACGATCTGCTCGAGAACGAAGCGGCGAATCTGGTGATCGAAATTGCAGCGGGCGCATTTCGCGGCATCTACGTGCCGGCGCCGCGCTCGGAGTTCGGTCTGGCAGCGGCGCGCGAGGCTGCGCTCGCGTGGCAGGCCGACGGCGCGGCCCACGCTGGATCGCGGCGCGGAGCGGCCGCCGCAAGCACGGTGGTGTTTCCGCCCGAGCATCTCGATGAATGCGGCGTGGACGGCGGCCGCCGCGTGCTGAGTCCGCTGTTTCCGGCTGCGGATCCGTTTCGCCACGGCGTGATGTCGGGAACGCTCGATCCCGGCGCAGCCGAGCGCGACGAATGGGTGCGCGCGGTGGAGAGTCTTCTGCGCCATCGCGCGTTCTCGGGTGCGGAGCCCGACCGCACCGCATGAAGCAGCTCTACCACATCTTCACATCCATGCGTCCCCACCAGTGGACCAAGAACCTGGTGGTGTTCGCAGGGCTGATCTTCTCGCGCAATTTTCATCAGCAGGCGCTGCTCCTGCGCAGCGTGGAAGCGTTCATCGTTTTCTGCCTGCTGTCCGG
The DNA here is from genome assembly GCA_035605755.1 of Candidatus Krumholzibacteriia bacterium. Classification (GTDB taxonomy): domain Bacteria; phylum Krumholzibacteriota; class Krumholzibacteriia; order WVZY01; family JAKEHA01; genus JAKEHA01. The sequence continues at coordinate 2,062 of DATNGX010000248.1, read as the reverse complement.
TGTCATCTATATCATCAATGACATCGCGGACCTCGAGAAGGACCGCCTGCATCCGACCAAGAAGAACCGGCCGCTGCCGTCGGGAAGGCTGCCCGTGCCGGTCGCGTTCACCGCAGCCATGGTGTGCGCGGCGCTCGGGATGTTTCTGTCGTGGCGGTTGGGCGGCGGATTTCTCACCGTGGCGAGCGTGTTCCTTGCGCTCAATCTGCTCTATTCGTTCCTGCTCAAGCGCCTGGTGCTGCTCGATGTGGTGAGCATTTCGCTCTCGTTCGTTCTGCGCGCGATCGCGGGCGTGGAAGCGCTGCGCGATGTGGAACCCTCGATCGCCATCTCACCCTGGCTCCTGATTTGCACACTATTCCTGTCGTTGTTTCTTGCCTTCTGCAAACGCCGATATGAGCTCATCAATCTGGAAAATGCAACGGGGCACCGCGAGTCACTGCAGGAATATTCTCCCATCCTGCTCGACCAGCTGGTGGGCATGACGGCGGGCGGCTCGGTGATTGCGTACGCGATCTACACCATCTGGCCCGAGACGGTGGAAAAATTCGGCACCACGAATCTGGTGTACACGGTTCCGCTGGTCCTCATCGGGGTCATGCGTTACCTGTATCTGGTCTACAACAAGCAGAAAGGCGGCTCGCCGTCGGACCTCCTCCTGCAGGAACGGTTTCTGCTCGTGGATGTTATGGCCTGGATCGTGCTCGTGATTGCGATCCTGGGCGGCTTTTAATATAATTGAGTTTCTCGCGCGGCAAAGTCGCGCGAACTCAGATATCGGCTTCGATCCCTCGCGACGCGGAGTACAAAACACACATGGCATCCAAAGTTGCAGTCATCTTCACGCGTCCCAAGGACGTCATCGACGATTACCGTCGCGTCATGGAGCTCGCGTCATGGAACGAGCACCTGCGCGGCGACAGGGACCTCCTGCTCAAACTGAACCTGAGCTGGACCAAGTATTTCCCGTCGTGTTCGAGCCAGCCCTGGCAGGTGGAGGGCGTCGTCAAGACGCTGCTCGACGGCGGCTATCCGGCCTCCCGGCTGATTCCGATCGAGAACAAGACGGTTGTCACCAATCCCATCCAGGGCGCGCGCGCCAACGCGTGGCAGCCCGTGCTCGATCAGTACGGTCTCAAGTTCCAGCCGCTCACCCAGGTGGAGTGGAAGGTCTACCGTTTCAAGTCGCCGCTCCTGAAGCTCAACCACATTTTCCCGGAAGGCATCGAGATTCCATCGATCTATCCGGGCCGTGACATTCTGCACCTGCCCACGGTGAAAACGCACGGACACTCGATCACGACCGGCGCGGTGAAGAACGCATTCGGCGGCCTCCTGAAAGAAGTGCGCCACTACGCGCACAAGCATATCCATGAAGTGCTCGTCGATCTGCTGATGATGCAGCGCGAGCTGCACCCGCACGTGTTCGCCGTGATGGACGGCACCGTGGCGGGCGACGGCGCGGGACCGCGCACCATGATTCCGCGCGTCAAGAACGTGCTCCTGGCTTCCTCGGACTCGGTGGCGATCGACGCGGTCGCCGCGAAGCTCATGGGCTTCGAGCCCATGGAGATTCCGTATCTGCGCATGGCCACGGAAATGGGCCTGGGCGAAGCGCGCATCAAACACATCGAGCTCGTGGGCGACGCCATCGACGATGTGAACTTCGGTTTCCAGACCAAGAAGAGTCTCGTCATCTGGGGCGATCAGCTGATCCGCCTCGGGCCGTTGCGCTTTGCAGAACGCCTGCTGCTGCACTCGCCGCTGGTGGTGTGGGCGCCGTTCGCATCCAACGTGTATCACGACTGGATGTGGTACCCGACGGTGGGGAAGAGCCGTATCCGCGAGTTCTCGCGCACGGAATGGGGAAGCCTGTTCCGCGAATACGCGAAGCGGTGAGTCCGCGCCCCGGTCCTCGCGTTCATCGCGTACGTGACGCGGCGGCGACAGCGGCCGCGAAATCTCCGCATACTCCCGCGCCCCTTCACGTCACCACGTGCGCGAAGGTCAATCTTTCGCTCGAGATCATTCGCCGTCGCGAAGACGGCTATCACGAGATTGA
>DATNGX010000247.1:0-4447 GCA_035605755.1 Candidatus Krumholzibacteriia bacterium | reverse complement strand
CTTCTTCGCCGGGCGAGAGATCGAGAAGACCGGTGCCGAAACCATGCCGCTCGCAGTAGCGCGTATACATGCGCATGAGCATCTCGGCCCAGTCCATGGACTCGGTGCCGCCGGCGCCGGAGTGGATGGTGACGATGGCGTTGCGCTGGTCGTCCGGACCGGAGAGCAAGGTGGCGGTCTCCTGCTCGTCGACAATCTTGTCGATCTCGTCGAGCTCGCCGGACACGTCGGTAAGAACCGCGTTGTCGTTTTCTTCCCGGGCGAGACGGAGCAACTCGCCGGCGTCATCCAGACGGGCTTCCAGCTTCTGCACGGGATCGAGACGCGTGCGCAGCGTTTTCGCTTCGCGCATGGCTTCGTCGGACTTTTTCTTGTCGGACCAGAAGTCGGGATCGTTCATGCGCGCCGTGAGCTCGGACAGGCGCGCGGTCAGGACGGGAGCGTCAAAGACACTCCTTGAGCTTGCGGGTGCGTTCGATCAGGGAATCCAGATGGTCTTGAACTTCGTGTACGGCTTTCATTCCTGTCTCCGGGACATGCGTTCGTCCAGCAGCCTGTCGACGGCGGCCAGAACTTCGGGCAGTGACGGGCCAGTATCGACCACGGCATCCGCTTTGTAAAAGTGTTTTTCCAGCCCGCTCTGGGCGTCGAGGCGCGAGCGCAGCTCGTCTTCCGACCAGCCACCGCGGCCGCGCAGCCGCGCCATGCGGATCTCGGGATCGCAGGTGAGCGCGATGGTGAAGTCGAACGCGATCAACATGTCGACTTCCATCAGGAGAGCGGCGTCCACCACCGCCACGGCGGCGCCCTTCTCGCGCGCGGCCTCCACCTCGGAGGCGCAGCGCACCACGATGGCCGGATGCACGATGGCGCCCAGCGCGGCGCGCCGCCCGGCGTCGCTGAAGACATATACACCGAGGCGGCGGCGATTGACCGAGCCGTCGATGTCGACGACACCGGCGCCGAACTCGCGGCGGATCTCGCCGATCACCTGCGCGTCTTCCAGCACCCGGTGGGCCACCACATCGGCGTCAATGTGCACACCCTGGTAGCGCTGCGCAATGTGGGCGGCAATAGTGGACTTCCCCGTTCCCGATCCGCCGGCGATTCCAATCGTGTACATCCGCCCTCCTAGTGGGCCTCGAGCCAGTTGGCGCCCGAACCGGTTTCGACCTTGAGCGGCACGCGCAGTTGCATCGCGCCTTCCATGCACTCGCGCACCAGCGCCGAGGCTTCCTCCAGCTCGGCGCGCGGGACGTCGAAGAGAAGCTCGTCGTGCACGGTGAGAATCATGCGCGTGGCGAGACCGCGCGAACGAATATCGCGGTCCGCGCGCACCATGGCAATCTTCATGATATCCGCCGCGGTGCCCTGCACCGGCGTGTTGACGGCGATGCGTTCCGAGAACGAGCGCGCGCCCGGGTTGGAGCTGTCGATGTCAGGCAGCCGGCGCATGCGGCCGGAGAGCGTCGCCACCGACTTGTCGCGGCGCGCCGCGGCGATGGTGGTGTCGATGAAACGCTTCACGCCGGGATACGAGCGAAAGTAGTCGTCGATGAAGCGCCGCGCCTCGTCGGTCGTGATGTCGAGCGACTGCGCCAGCCCGCGCGCGCCCATACCGTAGACGATGCCGAAGTTCACCACTTTGGCGCGCGAACGCATGTCCTCGGTGACTTCTCCCGGGGCCACGCCCATCACCTTCGCGGCGGTTTGTGTGTGCACGTCGGCGTCCTCCATGAAGGCGCGGATCAGGCTCTCGTCACCGGAGAGGTGGGCGAGGATGCGAAGCTCGATCTGCGAATAATCGGCATCGAGCAGGAGCCAGTCGTTGTCGCGCGCCACGAAGGCGCGGCGAATTTCGCGTCCTTCCGCGGTGCGAATGGGAATGTTCTGCAGGTTCGGCTCCGAGCTCGAAAGCCTCCCGGTGGTGGCCACGGCCTGATTGTACGACGTGTGCACGCGCCCGGTCGCGGGATTGACCAGGCGCGGCAGCGCGTCCACGTACGTGCTCTTGAGCTTGGTGAGCTGGCGCCATTCCAGGAGCAGCGTCACGACCGGATGTTCTCCGCTCAACCCTTCCAGCACATCGGCATCGGTCGAGAATCCGGTCTTGGTGCGGCGCGACGGCGCGAGCTTCAACTTGTCGAAAAGGATCTCGCGCAGCCGCTGCGTCGAGCCCAGGTTGAAGCGCTCGCCCGCTTCGCGGTAGATCGCTTCTTCGAGCTCGGTCACCCGGTCGGCATACCGGCTCGACAGCGTGCCGAGAAACGCAGTGTCGACTTTGACACCTTCCATCTCCATGCGCCCCAGCACGTCGGAAAGCGGCATCTCGACCTCGTGAAAGAGCCGGCGCACCTCGGATACTTCCACCAGCGGCGCGAACGCGTGCTTCACGCGCAGGGTGTAGTCGGCATCCTCGCACGAGTACTCGGTCACTTTCGCGAGCGGCACACGACGAATGTCCTTCACGCGCACGCGCGCATCGAACAACGCCTCGAACGGAATCATGGTGTGCGCGCACACCTCGAGCGCCAGCGCGTCGAGCCCGTGACTGCGGCGCGCGGGATCGAGGCAGTAAGACGCCACCATGGTGTCGAAGGTAATCCCGCTGAGCGGCATGCCGGCGCGCTCGAGCACGATGGCGTCGTACTTGATGTGCTGGCCGATCTTGTGCGGGATGGCGGCGGCGAACACGGGGGCAAGCGCGTCGCGCACCACGTCGAGCTCGAGCCCGGGCGCGCGCGAAGCCGAAAACAAACCGGGCTTGTCGTCGTGGATGTCGCTCGCCACGGGAATGTAGTACGCCTCTCCCGGCGCCACCGCGATCGCCACTCCCGCCAGCACCGCGCGGGTCGGATCGAGGTCCGAAGTTTCGGTGTCGACAGCGATCTCATCGAGGGTGGCGAGGTGGAGGGCGAGAGCGCGGAGGGAGTCCTCGTCAACAACGCTCTGATAGTGCGCGGGAATCAACACGGAGGTAACCGGCACCGCTTGCGGCGCGACCGTGACACGCGACGGCTCACTCACGCGCAACGGGTCAGGATCGCGTCGTTCCGCGCCCCGAAACACCTGGTCGCGCAGCCGCCGAAATTCGAGCTCCATGAGCAGTTGATCGAGCTCGGGTGTGCGGTAGTCGGCGCGGGCGAGATCGTCGAACGCAATTTCGAGAGGGACGTCGTCGCGGAGCTGCACCAGCTCGCGCGAGTGAAATGCATCCTGGCGGCCTTCCTCGAGACGCTTCTTGATGCCCGCCTTTTCGATCTCTTCGATACGCGCATAGATGGCATCCAGCGTACCGAAACGCTTGATGAGCTCGAGTGCCGTTTTCTCCCCGATGCCGCGCACACCCGGCACGTTGTCGCTGGTGTCACCCACCAGCGAGAGGTAGTCGGTGATCTGATCGGCGCGCAATTCCATGTGCGCCTCGAGCGCGGCGGGATCCAGCTCGAACTCGAGCACGCTGTTCTTGCCGGGCCGGATCACGTGCACATTGTCGCTCACCAGCGCCAGCAGGTCCTTGTCGCCGGACACGATCTGGATGGCGTGCTCGTTTCCAAAGCGTCGCGCCAGCGTGGCGATCACGTCGTCGGCTTCAAAGCCCGGTGCGGCCAGGTGCTTGATGCCCATCAAGTCGAGCGCGTGCAGGATCACCGGGAGCTGCATGCTGAGACCATCGGGCATGCCCGGGCGCTGCGCCTTGTACTGCTCGAATTTTTCGTGGCGGAAGGTCTTGCCCTCGCTGTCGAAGACGACCGCGAGGTGCGAGGGATAGTATTTGGCGTCGAGCGAGAAGAGCGTGTTGAGAAAGCCGTACACCGCGCCCGTCTCTTCGCCCTTGGAGTTGCGGAGAGCCGCACCCCCCAGCGCAAAAAATGAGCGGTAGGCCAGCGCGTGACCGTCGATCAAGAATAGAGCCACGCCGTCACCTACCCCGCGCGATAGAGCCCGTGCTCTCGCGCGTACGCCGCGACGCCGGGCGGCACCGCGCCGTTCATCTCACGGCCCGATGCAATGCCCTCACGCACCGCCGTCGACGACACGTCGATACGCGGGTGCTCGAACATCACCAGCGCCGCCGGACCGGGGACATCCAGTCGCATGGCGATGTCATGACGCGGGAACACGACCAGCGACGCCAGGCGCAGAATCTCTTCCGGCTCCTTCCACGTGGCGAGCTCGGCGAGACTGTCGGCGCCCATGATGAAGTAGAGATCGGCGCGGGTGCGCATGCGGCACGCGCGCAGGAAATCCACCGTGTACGACGTCTCGTGCGCTTCCTCGATGTGTGTGACGGCAAGACCGTCCTCGTTCTGGATGGCGATTTCCACCATGCGCACACGGTGGTCGAGCGCGGATGTGGGTTCGTGGAGTTTGTGGGGAGGACGCGGCGCCACCGAGAACAGCACGCGATCGAGCTCGAGCGCGCGGCGCGCCTCACGCGCCATGC
>DATNGX010000246.1:0-11545 GCA_035605755.1 Candidatus Krumholzibacteriia bacterium | reverse complement strand
CAGGAGTTGGGATTGGCGCGGTGCGATGACAGGAGCCGCGCCCACACCAGGATCACGGCAACCTTGGTGAGCTCGCTGGGCTGAAGCGCCATCAGACCCAGGTCGAGCCAGCGCTGCGTCTGGCCCTTGGCCGGAAGAATGAGCACCACGGCGAGAAGAATGAGACACATGCCGTACACGATGGGCGCAAGCGACTCGAAGAAGCGGAACGGAACCAGGAGTGCCGTCAGCATCACGATGGCGCCCAGCCCCACCCACAGGAGCTGGCGCGGGAAATACGATCCGGCGGCGAAGGCCGACGAATCCGGTGTGTGCGACACCGAATACACGATGGAAAGACCGATCACCGCCAGGATGCCGGCGCAGATCAGCACCACCCAGTCGAAGTCGCGCGTGAGTCTCACCGTTCACCCCCGCTGCCCATGCCCGCAATGGCGACGGGTTTGCCCTTCGGGTCCGTGGCGGTGGTTTCCACCTTCGGTCCCTGCATCAGTCGTCCGGGCCGGAAATATTCGCGGATGAAATCGCGCGAGATGGGTGCGGCAATTTCGCTGCCGTGCCCCGCGTTCTCCACGATGACGGCCAGCGCGATCTTCGGATTGTCCGCGGGCGCGTAGCACATGTACCACGAGTGATCCTCGCCGTGCGGGTTCTGCGCCGTGCCCGTCTTGCCCGCCACCTGGATGTTGGGCAGTCGCGTCCAGTACGCCGTACCGCCCGGAGTCTCCACCACGCCCAGCATGGCACGCCGCAGGAACGAAAGCGCGTTGCCGTCCAGCCCTTCCACTTTGGTGCGCGGATGCGGGAGCGGCGCGTCGCCCTCCACGCTCTCCACGAAATGCGGCGTCACCAGCCAGCCGCCGTTACCCACCGCGGCCGCGACGCGCGCCACGTGCAGCACGGTGGTGAGATACTCACCCTGTCCGATGGCGTTGTTGATCATCAGACCCTGCGTCCAGCGCCCTTTGCCGTGCTGCTTGTCGTAGTACTTGCGCGTGGGGACGTTGCCCGCCACTTCGATGGGCAGGTCGATCCCGGTTTTCTTGTCGAAGCCGAATGCCTGCGCCGTCGACGCGAGCGCGTCGACGTCGAGCATGGCTCCGATCTTGTAGAAATACACGTCGCACGAATTGATGATGGCCGACATCAGGTCCATGTTGCCGTGGCCTTCGGGCTTCCAGCACTTGAAGATGCGGTTGCCGAAGCGCGTCTGGCCGTCGCAGTAGACCAGCACGCGATTGGGATCAACGAGCTGGTTCTCGAGCGTCGCCAGTGTGACCACGATCTTGAACGTCGACGCCGGCGCGTAGCGCGCCTGCGAAATACGGTTGAACAGCGGCTTGGTCGGGTCGTGCAGAAGGTCGGCCATCATGGATGCCGACACGCCGAGTGCAAACTCGTTCGGATCGTACGCCGGGTGGCTGGACGCCGCGATGATGCCGCCATTTTCCACGTCGAGCACGACCGCCGCCGACGGATTGGGGCGCGTGGCGAGCAGTGAATCGAGATACACCTGCATCGCAAAATCCATGGCGAGGTGCAGGTCGTGGCCGGGAATCGGCGTGGTGGACCACTCCGTCACTTCGCCCAGCGACTGCCCGGAGGCGGTTACTTCAATGGCGCGCTGGCCCGCAATGCCGTGCAGCTTGTCCTCGTACTGGCGCTCGAGTCCGGCCTTGCCGATGAGGTCGCCCGGGACGAACTGTCCGCTGGACGAGAGCACTTCGTCGGGCGTTACCTCGCCGACGTAACCCAGCACGTGCGCGGCCACGTCTTTGCCGGGGTAGCGACGGCGCAGATGCTGCTCCACCTTGAGCTCGGGGAATTCCATCCAGTTCTCGCGCACGTACGAGATGATGAACTTGTCCGCGTCGGGAAAAAGTGGAAACGCGATGCGTCCATAACGCTTCTGCCAGGCGTCGAAGCGCGCCATGGCATGGGTGCTGTCGATGGGGATGTAGGGGGAGAGCTTGCGCACCGTCGCGAGGACGTCGTCGCGCTTGCGCCACTGCATGGTGACCTGAAAGTTCAGCGCGTTGTCGATGATGACCTGCCCGTAACGGTCGCGCAGGAGTCCGCGCGGACCCTGCAGGCGTTCGCGCTGCAGCTGGTTGTCGCGCGCGAACTGCGCGTACTCGTCGTGATGGATCACCTGCAGCGTGAAGAGGCGGCACACGACGGCGACGAAGGCGACCGTGCACAGCACGAGGAGCGTGCGCAGGCGTCGCGGTCCTTCGTAGAGGCTCTTACCGTCTCGTTTGGCCAAGCGTGGTCACCACCCTCGCACCGAGCATCGCGAGCAGCCGCTCCACCACGATGCCGGCAATGGCGGTGTACAACGCCGAGCCGAGCCCCACGGTGAAGAGGGTCACGAGCGCACTTCCCAGATGCGGCCACATGAAAACCAGGAGATAAATAATGTCGTGCGCAAAAGACGCCACGAAGAACACGATGAACAGGACCACCACACCGGGCGACGTCGCCGCGCCCAGCCGTCCCGCGCCGTAGCCCAGCACCGTCTTGGCCAGCGCGTTCAAACCCAGGAAACCGGGATTCGCCAGGTCAACGATGAGCCCCACGAAAAACCCGAAGAACGAGCCCGCAATCGGCCCGCGCTGCAGCCCGAAGAGCACCACGCACACCACGATGAAGTCGGGCTCGACCGCGCCAATGGCGATGCGGTGGGCCACCGACGCCTGCAGCGCCAGGTACACCAGGATGCCGATGATGGGAGTAATGTGCTTCACGGGCGCCTCCGCAGCAAGATGTCGCGCATGAGGCTGGTGTCGGCGTTGTTGTAGAAGAGCGAGCGTTCCCACGGAATCTCGTCGGTCATCACGAACACTTCCTCCAGGGCGAGGAAGTTGACCAGGCTGCGCGCATCGATGCGCAGCGACAGTCCGTCGCTGGCCGGCGCCACGCGGGTGACCACCGCCACCACGTATCCCTTCGGGATGGTGCCGCCGAAGCCGCTGGTGAGGAGCGTATCCCCCGCCATCACGTCCTCCACGGCGCCCACGTGCTTGAGCTCGAAGAAATTGCGGAAGCGCCATTCCAGCACGCCCACCACGCGGCTGCGTTTGTCCATGCAGCTCACCGGGTGGTTCTTGCTGGAGAGGAGCTGAACCCACGCGGTGTTCTCGAACACCTGTGAGAGGCTTCCCACCAGGCCGCCGTAGGAAAGCACCGGCATGCGCTCGCGAAAACCGGCGCTGGATCCCTTGTCGATGACGAGATTGGTCTGCAGGCGGTCGAAATCGCGGCCGATGACCTCGGCGGGGACGAGCTTGCGGGTCTGCTCTTCCTTGAATTCGGCCAGACGGCGCAGGCGTTCGCGCTCGTCGCGGAACTGGAGCAGTCGCTCGCGCTCGAGCGACAGCGTCGCCACCATGCGCGCCAGGCGTTCGTTCTCCGCATGCACACGCGTGTAATCGTGCATGACGGCGGTCACGTGCTGTGCGGGAGCCATCAGGCGCGCGAGAATACTGCGCCCGACCTCGAGCTGGGCCGGCTCGGGCAGAGCCATCAGACCCAACGACACAATGATCAGAACAACGAGGACCGTCCGGTCGCGATGCTTTTCAAAGACCGCTTCGAACAGATGCATTCTAGTCGCGCGAGCTGGACATCAGCACCCGTTCGTACTGGTGGATGTTGTCGAGCACCTTGCCCGCGCCGAGCACCACGCACAGGAGCGGATCATCGACCACGTTGATGGGCAGGTTGGTTTCTTTTTTCAGGAGCACGTCGAGACCCTTGAGCATGGCGCCGCCGCCGGTCATCACGATACCGCGGTCGACGATGTCGGCCGCGAGCTCGGGCGGTGTCTGCTCCAGCGCGTTCTTGAGCGCCTCCACGATCTGCGAGATGGGCTCCGCGATCGCTTCACGGATCTCTTCACTGGTGAGCTTCAAGTTCTTCGGGATCCCGGCGACGAGATCGCGTCCCTTGATTTCCATCTCGAGCGTCTTCTCGAGACGCGACGCACATCCGATGCGCATCTTGATCTGCTCGGCGGTCTGTTCGCCGATGAGCATGTTGTATGTACGCTTGACGTAGTTGACGATGGCATCATCGAGCTCGTCGCCCGCCACGCGGATGGAGCTGTCGGCGACGATGCCGTCGAGCGCTATCACCGCGATCTCGGTGGTGCCGCCGCCGATGTCGATGATCATGTTGCCCGATGGCTTGTCCACCGGAAGTCCCACGCCGATGGCGGCCGCGATCGGCTCCGCAATCAGGAACACTTCGCGCGCACCCGCGTGCTCCGCGGAATCGCGCACCGCGCGCTTCTCAACCTCGGTGATTCCGGAAGGCACCGCGATCACGATGCGCGGGCGGATGAAATGTTTTTTCTTCTGCGATTTGCGGATGAACTCGCGCAGCATCATCTCGGTGATCTCGAAGTCCGCGATGACGCCGTCTTTCATGGGCCGGATGGCCGCGATGTACTCCGGCGTCTTGCCCAGCATGGTCTTGGCTTCCAGACCGACGGCGTAGACCTTTTTCGTGCGCTGGTCGACGGCCACCACCGACGGCTCGTTGAGCACGATGCCGTTGCCTTTCACGAACACGAGCGTGTTGGCGGTGCCGAGGTCGATGGCGACGTCGTTGGTGAGGTAGTTGTTCAGTCTGGAAAACAGTGACATTTAGAACTCCAGTTTCGGGTCAGAAGTACCCGGCTTCTTTCAAACTCTGGAAACGATCGGACCCGATCACGATGTGATCGAGCAGCTCGATGCCGATCAGGTCGCCGCACTTCGCGAAACGTCTCGTGAACTCGATGTCCTCGCGGCTCGGTGTGGGATCACCGGTCGGATGATTGTGCACGAGAATGATCGATGCTGCACTGGCCGCGATGGCCGGCTTCAGAATTTCGCGCGGGTGCACGATCGACGCGTTGAGCGAGCCGATCGATACGGTGACCACGCGAATCACGCGATTCTTCGTGTTCAGGAACGCCGCTTTGAAGTGCTCGCGATCGTAATCCTTCATCTCGTCCATGAACATGCGTGCAATGTCACGGGGGGCCCGGACGGATGATCCGCTGGAACGCGACTCGCGCGCAAAACGTTTTCCCAGCTCGAACGCGGCCGCCAGCTGGCAGGCACGCGCAAAACCGATTCCCGGGACCCGGCGCATTTCATCCACGCCGGCCCGGCCCATGGCGACCAGATCTCCGAATTCACCAAGCAATCCCAGCGCCAGCACCAGCGCTCCCGAGCCGCGCGTTCCGCCACCGATGACGATCGCGAGCAGCTCCTGCAGTGAGAGTTCAGATGCGCCCCGCGCGTAGAGGCGTTCGCGCGGCCGATCATGCGACGGAAGCCCGCCCAGAGACTTCGATTTCGAGTCGTTTCCCATCCCCTCAACCTCCTCCACACACAATTCGAACCGGCTTCTACAGCCGGGCGTACGCTACCAAAGGGGTGCAAATTATGGCAAGAATATTACCGACTGGGGCGGCAAATGATCGTCAGCCGCGCAAATACCGGCCGTCGCCGTGTGGTCAGGAAACTGCCAGTCGCCGCGCGTGCTCGGTGGCGAACTCGGTCCACTCGCTGGAGGGATAGCGCGCCACGATTTGCTCGTATGCGAAGCGCGCGCGGTCGCGGTGTCCCTGCCGTGCGTAGAGATTGGCAACGCGCAGGAGCGCGAACGCGGCTTCGGTGTGATCGTCGTGGACACGCACGAAGCTCTCGTACGCCTTGAGGGCGATGTGCGGCTTCAGATTTCGCTCGAGGCCGAAGGCGAGATCGAGCTGGGAGCCGGCGTCGAGAATGAAGTCTTCGAAGGCGCGCAGAGCTTCCACATAGACTTCTTCGGCGCGGCCCCTGCGCCCGGCTGTGAGGAGGCATTGAATGGAACGCTGATACGCCACGCGGGCGCCGGCGCGATCACCGCACGGCAGGCTCACCCGCGCGAACTGCGCGTGCGCTTCGCCATCGTCCGGTCGCGCCCGGGCGTAGCGGCCGAATTCATCGCAGGCGCCGTAGTAATCTCCGCGGCGAAGGCAACGCTGCCCCTTCACCAGATACCCTTCCACGTTGCCGCTCTTCCATCCGCCCGAGAGCAACAATACCCCCGCGCCGAAGCCGAAACCGGCCACGTGCGTGAGGTACGCGACGTTGGCCCCCGCTCCCTCGAGCTGCACCAGTCCGCGCACCACCTGCAGGAGCACCCACAACGCCATGGCGAACACCACGTGCAGATCGGAGCGTCCGGCGCGATTGGTCGCCATGAGCGGTGCGAATACCCACCATGCAATGCGCACGTTGTGATGGCGCAGCCGCACCAGGAAAGCACCCATGAGTCCCGACACCGCGCCCGACGCGCCGATGATGCCGGCCGTGGTTTCCAGCACGTGCAGGTTGTACCAGCCCTGCGCCAGGTTGCCGGCCATGGCGGAGCCGAGAAACAGGAGCGAGAACCACAGCGTGCCGATGCGGTCCTCGAGATAGCAGCCGAAGAGCACCAGGTAGAGCAGGTTCGAAATGACGTGGAACCAGTCGAAATGGACAAACGCGGCCGAAAGCGACGTGAGGAGCGGCGAAAACCCGGGATAGTAGACCCAGTCGCGCACGTGGAACGGAAGCGCCCACGGGAACCACTTGTTGGCCGCAAACAGGAACGCGCACACGAACGAAAACAGCGCCGTCGCGAACGGAAAACGGCGCAGCCCCGCGTCAATGCCGATGGGAACGTAATAGAAGAAATACATTCAACCCTCGAGGCAGCAATTTCCACGCCCGCGGCCACCGGGCAAAAAAAGCGCGGCCCCCTCTCGCGAGGGAGCCGCGCCGCAATCCATTCGGCAGCCTGTGGCCGCCGTCGGGACTAGTAGTTCCAGACCGCCGCGATGTGAGTGACCGGGCCGGATGCAGTCGCATAGTTCGTGTATCCGGTGAGCCAGTAACCCAGGTTGAACGGCGTCTCGCTCGCGAGCTCGAGGTCGATGGTCCACTCTGCGATATTGAAACCGCAGCCGAGGAACCAGTCGAAACCGTTGGGCGTGATCTGCGCCGGGTTGAATGTCGGCGCACCCGCAGTAGCCTTGAGCTTGTCGCCACCGATGGACTCCGATTCGATCGAGACCAGGTACTTCGCCGCGCCGATACGCGTGGTCAGCCAGCTCGTGACCTGCGTCTCGAGGGCCAGGCGAATCGTCGGCAGATACTGAGCCGTGATCTTGTCGAGCGAAGCCGCCGTCGTATCGGGATTCGAGTACTCGAACTCCTGATGCATGTACTCGAGCGCCAGAACGATCATGTTGTCCTGGTTGACGTCCATGTTCAGGCCCACGCCGAGCATGAAGTCGGTCGTCTTGTCGCCGTTGGGGATCGCAATCGGGCCCGCGCTGCTCTTGAGCGAGTAGTCCGACGACGAGTACTCCGCAACGGGAACCACCGTCACGTTGTCCTTCCAGTCATAGAACAGGCGCGCCGCGATATCGAACGCGGTGCTGCTGTCCCACTCGATCTTGGTGGCGCCGACCGTCTGCTCGCCGCCGGCGGTGCCGAACGTCGCCGTCGCGTCGAACACCATCTTGTCGTTGTTGGTCCACGAGAAACCGCCACCGATGGTGAAGAACGAGCTGCTCGCCTTCGCATCGGCGGCCGTGTCTTCCGCGTCCCACTTCGACTGCGTGATGGAAAGACCCAGAGCCATGCTCTCGCCGAGCTCCCAACCGCCGGCCAGGTCCCACTTGTTCATCGGGGTATCGTCGAACGTGGGCGAACCGGCGCCCAGGAAGCCCGAGCTGCCCGGCAGGTGGTTCTGGTAGAACGGATTGCCCATCCAGAAGCCCGGGTGATCCAGGGCGTTCTCGTTGAGGCTGATCCGGTACGTGCCCCACTTGCCGTCGTCGCCGCAGGCGTGAATCCAGCCCAGACCACGGGTGTCCGTGAGGCTGTTGCCGTCCCACTGGCCCATCTCGGCGTTGATCTGGTTACCGAACGAAGGCAGCGTGCTGTACCAGCGATTCACTGCCGAGTCGTCGCTGATGTAGTCGCCGACATTCGCCAGCGACCGGACTCGGGCAGTCGTCGCGGACGCGATCGATGCTCCGACCATCAGGACTAGACACGAAGCCAGAGCAATCCTGCTCCACTTCTTAAACATGTTGACCTCCTCTGGTGGGAATGGCTCGTTGCCTGAGTTCCACTCCCGTTGCCAATTGACTTCTCGAAAACACCGCCGCCGGATGCTCCGTCGGGGCTTGCTGTTAAGGCGCGTCGATCAAAAACCCGAGTCCATCACCCCCTTGTGCGAAGGCTAGCTGGTGGCGATTCCGGGCATCGCCCACGAGTCCTAAATCGCGCGGCCTTTCGGCCTACGCCCCCCGGTTGTCTCTCCGGTCCGGCCGAGGCCGGCCCGGAGCATCCGGGAAAACGTCCCTTCAGGGGACGCTTCCAGCTTGAGGGCGAAAGGTATCGGCGGTCCCAAAAACCTGTCAACGTTTTTTTGGATACCGGAATCGGTGCTACTACTGGCTACGGACGGGTTTGGAGCGTCGAGTTGAAGTGGCCTTCCGGAAGGGATCGCGGGTGAGCTGCCAGATTTCGGCCAGCCGGCGGCTGTACCGGGGATGGGACGGATCTACAGAATTCACAGTAACTTGTCCGTAGGAGTGGAGGAACGTCCGGTCGGGCAGAACCAGCCCGACGTGGGTGATGGAATCGCGGGCCTTTCCGAAGAACAGAAGGTGCCCGGGAACCAGCTCGGCGGGGGCCGGATTGGGCCGCTCCGCCCCGAAAAGGGCCTGCTGGTCCGAGTCCCGGGGCAGCAGAACGCCGTTCAGACGGAAGATACGCTGGATCAGCCCCGAGCAGTCGAAGCCGTTGGGGGTGGTCCCGCCCCAGAGGTACGGGATGCCGAGGAACGCGAGGCCCGTCTTCGCCAGCCGTTCGGGGTTGGGGCGCCGTTTGCGCAGGGGCTCCAGGCTCGAGCGGGCGACAAAGCCGGTCCTGTCATCGGCCAGGCGGACCGCGACGAGGCCTCGTGTCGACCGTTCCCCGGCCACCAGGCGGGTCCCCACGACGAGCTCCGTCACCGGGCTCTCTCCCGGGCTCAGGAACACCAGGGCATGGTTCGCCTTGATACGATGAGTCGCCGCCGCGGCGAACGAATCGGCCTGGACTGTCGTCCAGGTGGCGAGGTGCCAGTCGCGGATCCAGCCGATGTAGCCGTCGTCCATCCGCACGAGCGTCCATTCGTTCTCGGCTTTGAGCGGCGTCACCGCGTCACCCTGAATGGCCTGGCTCACGAGCTCGGCTTTGTGTGACGGCTCGCGGCGCACATCGGCCACCGCACTCACGATCCGCATGAGCTCCGGCATTCCCGGCATGGGTTCCATGTCTTCGATACGCTGTGACACGCCTACCTCTTTGTGGGGCGTCCCAGTTTGGGATCACTCAAATCGCGCAGCGCATCGCCGAGCAGGTTGAAGCCGAGCACGGTGAGCGTCACCACGATACCGGGCGCGAGCGAAAGCCACGGGGCGACGCGCAGGTAATCGATACCGCTCGCGATCATCGAGCCCCAGCTCGCGGTCGGCGGCTGCGCGCCGAGTCCGAGAAAACTGAGCGACGATTCCGCCATGATGGAAGCACCCAGTCCCATCGAGAAGATCACGATAATCGGCGTGAGCACGTTGGGCAAGATGTGGCGCACGATCACAATCGGGTCCGACGCGCCAATGGAGCGAATGGCGAGGATGAATTCGCGCTCCTTCACCGTGAGAACCTGGGCACGCACGAGCCGTGCCACGCCGGCCCAGCCCACGACGCCGATGGCGATGAAGAGCGCGAGCTTGCTCGGCCCCACCGCCGCCATCACGGCGATCAGAAGCAGGAGTCCCGGATACGCGAGCGTCACGTCGGCAAGGCGCATGATCCAGCGATCGGTTTTTCCGCCGTAGTAGCCGGCGAGAAGCCCCAGCGCCGTGCCGATCACCAGTGCGATCAGCCGCGACACCACGCCCACCTGCAGCGAGAAGCGCGCGCCGTACATCACGCGTGTCACCACGTCGCGTCCGAATGCATCCGTCCCGAACGGATGCGAAAATGACGGCGCCTGGAGGGCGTGGTCCATGTCGATGATGTTGGGATCATAGTGCGTGAGCAGCGGGGCCAGCAGTCCCGAAAAAACCACGATGCCGACAAGAACGGCGCCCACGACCCCACTCGGGTGCGACATGAGGCGGCGCCAAAGTCGCGGTCTCCTGCGCTCACGCGGAAGTTCGGTGGCCGTGGTGACTGTTGCGACGTTCATCCTGCGCCGCCGGTGTTCAGTTTCACGCGCGGATCGACACGCGCGTACAACAGATCCACGAGCAGGTTCACGGTCATGAACGCGGCCGCCATGAAGAGCACCGAGCCTTGAATGGCGGGAAGGTCGCGTTTCAAAATTGCATCGAGCGTGAAACGCCCCAGCCCCGGCCACGCAAAAATGGATTCGGTGAGAACAGCGCCGGAGAGATAACTTCCGAAATCGATTCCCACCACGGTGATGATGGGGAGCAGCGCGTTACGCAGCGCGTGACGGACGAGCAGCCGCGGTTCGGACAGACCTTTGGCGCGCGCCGCCTTGACGTAATTCTCGCCCACTTCATCCAGAACGCTCGAGCGCGTGATGCGCGCGACGTACGCCGTCGACGCTTGCGAGAGGGTGAGCGCGGGCAGCACCAGGTACGCGATGCTGCCGTTGCCGAATCCCGACGCCGGCAACAGTCCCAGCCGCGCCGAGAACACGTAGATCAACAACACGCCCAGCCAAAAAACCGGCATGGAGACGCCCACCACCGCCCCGCCCACCATCATGTAATCGAGCGGTGAGCCGCGCTTCCACGCGGCCAAAATGCCGATGCCCATGCCGATCACCACCGCGATCGTCATGGCCGCCGCGGCGAGCCGGAGCGTGTGCGGCGCCCGCTCCTTGATCGAGTCCCACACCGGCACACCGGTGATGTACGACTTGCCGAGATCCAGACGCACCAGCTCGGAGAGATAGCGCAGGTAGCGCTGCGGCAGCGGATCGTCGAGGTGCATCTGTGCACGCAGCTTCTCGATGGTGGCGGCGTCGTAGCGTTCGCCCACCATGCTGAGCACGGGATCGCCGGGAAGCACGTGCATCAGAAAGAACGTGACCGTCGCCACGCCCAGCAGGATGGGAACGAACCAGAGAACGCGCTTCAGGGCATAGTGGAGCATCGGCGGCAAAGATAGCGCGGCGACAGCCGCGCAATCACGGCATTTTCCGCACAGCGCTGAAGTCGTTGGCGAGATAGACGGAGGGGAGCTTGTAACCTGTGACGTGGGGCGAGATCACGTGAAACGACGTGGGAAAGTAGAGGTAAATCCAGGGCGCCTGCGCATACACCAGGCTGTCGATCTCCGCATACGCGCGATCGCGCTGGGCCGGGTCGATCATCCGGCTGGTCGCATCCAGCCGGCGGTCCACGTCGGGATCGGAGAAACGCGAGCGATTGCCCCCGCCGCCCTGGTTCGCCGTGTCGAACAGCGGGAAGAGAAAATTCTCCGCTTCG